>JABXHP010000250.1 GCA_013373575.1 Oceanospirillaceae bacterium
GGTTGCGCTTCATAGGCCATTAGCGCCTCTACACCATTAGATGCAAGGGTTGGCTTAGCGCCCGCTTTCTCTAGTAGCGACTTGGTGAGTAGTTGCAGTGTTAGCTGGTCCTCGGCGAAGAGAACACGCTTGCCAGCAAGACTATCCGTATCACTGGTATCGTCTGGTAGCTCGGTTGGGGCGACACTGCCCTGGGTGGATATTGCCAGCGAGCACACAACTCTGAAACCTGCCCCACCTCTGTCCGATTCAAAATAACTCACTTGGCCATTGAGCAGGTCGGTCAGCTCGCGGATGATATAGAGGCCTAGCCCCGTACCCTCCGCTTTGCTGTCGCCGCGCCCAAAAGCTTCAAAGATCGCTGCGCGTTTGGTTTCGGCAATCCCGAGCCCGTTATCCTCAACATCGATGCAAAGATTGAGAGTATCGGCGTCGATACTGCCTTTAAGGGTCACCCAGCCATCGGTACCACCCGAGTGGATAGCAGCATTTTTCACTAGGTTGGTAATGATCTGACGAAGCGCCCCGGCATTTAACTCAACGCTTGTCGTGGCGCGAAGATCATAGGATAAGTGCGAAACGAAGCCCTGAGTAGCGAGCCATTCACGCATGGAGCCGAGTGTTCTCTCAACCGCGTGAGCGGGGCTATCAACGCTGATATTCTGCTCTTTTGCTCGCTCAGGCTGCACTACTACACGAAGGTCATTCAGTATCTCCATCACTGAGTCGTGAGTTTGAACAATTTGAGCGCCATAGGGTTGTTGCTGCTCAAGATTGAGAGCGTCGTACATCATACGAATCGATGCCAGCGGGGTCCGTAGCTCATGTCCGATTATTGAAAACATCTGAGCTTGGCGATCACGACGCTGCTCTAACTCTTTAAGCGCTTGTTCAAGCTGTGCGTTCTGTTCAAGTTGCTCGGTTAAGTCACGAACAAACACGACCAAAATAGGGCTGCTACCCGCTTCATAGATAATATCGACGGCGACTGGAAACTCGGAACCATCTCTTTTGCGATGCCTAGTGGTTATTTTAGTTACGCCGTTCTCAATGAGACTCTCCAAAAAGGGCGCAGAATTCTCGCGCGTATGGACAGAGTCGACGTCCCAAATATGCAGACCCTCGAACTCCTCAACAGACATGCCGTGCATCTGAGCGAGCTGATCGCTCACTTTGAGGTAGGCTCCGGTCGTTGCATCGATCCACTCAATGCCGATACCTGCTTGAGCGAGTCCATCATAGGCACTGTTGAGCTCTAGCTCGCGCTCCATAAGGTCGGAGATATCGAATATCGCGATGCTGGTTATCGTTTCCCCTTTGCTGTTCTTCTCAAAGCTGAGGGTTGAGCGAACCCACTTCACCTTGTTGCTCAGCAGTATGCGGTGCTCAACAGTGCCGGTGCGTTGTTGGGCAGTGTGAAGTTTGCGAAATTCCCCCAAACGCTCGCGATCTTGCGGATGAACCTTGGACATCATCTGGTCGCGACCAAATTCAGCCTCGGGGTCTACCTCAAATATTTTTTTAAGTTCTGAGTTTGTGATGATCTCTCCAGTGGCTAGGTTGTGCTGGAAAACCCCCATACCGGCAGATCGCGTTGCCAACTCGAGTTGAATGCTGGTTAGATCAGCTCGTTGGGTCATCCGCTCCAGTTCAACCTGTTTGCGTTGGAGTCGACGAAAGTTGATCAAAAATGAGGAGCTCGTCCAGGTGATTAGCAGCCAGGCGAAGGCGTTCATCGTTAGAACGTTAATATCCTCTTGCGCGAGCGGAAACTGGCGAAGGTGGCCGTCGAATCCGTGATGAATAACAGTTAATAGGATAAGGCTCACCAGCGACATAGCCAGGATAATTAGCAGATCCGATACGGCTGATTCGGCGCTCTGTTTTGTTTCAGCTGATCGTTTAGCGAGCAGTATGCTCATCTGATGCATCACGGCGATAAATATAAACGAAAGCGGCAGCCAGCGCATAAAGAGAGGCTCAAGGTATTGAGCGGAGTTTGTCATCGAGAAGTACGCATGGCTACCCAGCAGCACGCTAGCGATACTGAAAAAGAGTGCCTCAGTGCGTGGAAGTGCCAGGTAGAGCATCAATGAGAAGAGGGGCACCAGCATTGCAGGAGCAAAGCCAGAGTTAAGTATGGCCGCACCAAAGAGTACGGAGATAAACAACGCAAAGAGTCGCGCCTTGATCAGCGAGAATTGTCGATCAGCTTTACGAAATAGCCACCAGAAGCTCGCAAGGGTGAGTACAAGTATCGCTATGGGTATGCGTTCTGCCGCTGTTGCAACGTTAGCGAATACGAAAATTTCGAGTAGCGCAAGCACAAGGAACAGCTGTGAGAGCGCCTTGATACGGATCTCACTGCTCCAGCCTTCTGAGCTTAGTAGTGTGTGTAGCGGCCAGATAAGGGCGAGAGCTACGGCAAGAATCCTTACGCTGTAGGGGAGTGCCAGCTCTCCCGATCCTAAAAATAGAGCCGCTGCCGACGCCAGCACAAGCACAGTTGTAAGTGCTAGTGCGTAGCGCCCACGACAAGCCAGCAGCGTGAAAAAAACGATGATGGGGGCAAATATGAGTGCAATGACGCCGTTGGCGTAGATCAGCGCTATGCCGCTAAGAGGCACCGCAAGGCCAATCAGCATCGCCTGAGGCAGAAAACGGCTGTTTCTCAAGAGTATAAGGCCTAGCGCATATAGCGTAAAAATAGCTGCTATAACGCCGGTGGGCGTTGTGCTCAGGGTGATGGCGAAAATCTGCGGCAATAGGTTCACGAGTACAACTAGTGCTAGCGTCGGAGCTATTAATCCAAGCAGTAGCTTGCGAGATAGTTCGAGCGTCTCGTGCGATTTTAGGGTGGTGCTGACCATTCCATGGTGATGTTTTGACATGTAAAACCTATAAACTCAGCTGAAGTAGCGGGATACTTTGTGTGCATTTATAGGTTCAATAAAGCACGTTTTATGCCAGTTTTACAGATGGGCTAAGTCCTATCTAATCGTAAAAAGGTACTCTATCGCTATTTTTGCTACTAGCGCACAATCGGCGTCATCAGCGATAATTTATGCAAACAGACAGATTAAGAGTGAAACGTGGAAGAAGTCGAAACACCATCAACCTACCAGCAACTGCGCAATGACATTTTAGAGGGTGAGATTGAGCCGGAGTCGAAGTTGTCGATCGCTGTGTTGGCTGAGCGCTACGGTTCCAGTGCTGCACCGGTGCGTGAGGCGCTCTCTCGTTTAGCAGCCGAGGGATTGGTTACGCGCCGCGGGCAGCGGGGTTACTGGGCAGCACCGATTTCGGCGGAGGAGTTCGTTGAGGTGTCCCGCCTGCGGGAGATGCTTGAGGTGGACGCCTTTCGTCAATCAATCGAGCTGGGTGATCTGGACTGGGAGGCGCGGATCGCAGGGGCGCGCCATCGAGAACTAGCGGTGCGCAAGCGAACCGACCTCAGTGACAGTGAAGCGGCGGTCCAGCGCACGCGAGAGAACCGCCGTTTTCATATGGCTCTGATTAGTGGCTGCCCATCGCAGTGGCAGTTGCGCTTTATATCCACGCTTTATGATCAGTCCGAAAGGTTCAGGCGCCTCTCACTAAGGCATGCAGTAGAGAATTCGGCGCAACCTAAGGTAGATGAACATGAGCAGATCATGCAGGCCGCCTTCAAACGTGATGTGAAGACGGCCTCTGAGTTGTTGCGTCTGCATATTGCACACGCGAACGAGCAGGTGATGCAGACGCTGTTTCCAGAGAGGTAGGTTTGGCTACAGAGTCAAACAGCCTAGCCTCTTTGGTGTTGGTCGCCCCCTGGGGTGACTTGCAGGGTTTAACGAATCTCTATTCGACGCGCTTTCATCGCTTCTGGTATTTCACGAACAAGGTCGACATGAAGCAGGCCGTCGGCCATAGTGGCACTCTCAACACGCACATGGTCCGCTAACTGGAAGCGGCGCTCGAAGTTGCGCGCAGCAATACCCTGGTAGAGATATTGACGTTCAACCTGCTCTTCGGCTTTCTGGCCACGGATCACTAGGTTGCCGCTCTCGCTAAGAATTTCCAGCTCCTCCTGTGAAAAGCCCGCGACCGCCATGCTGATGCGATAGGCGTTCTCGCCCGTCAATTCGATGTTGTAGGGTGGGTAGCTCGGCTGCTGCTCGTTGCGACTCGCGGCATCTAGCATATTTGCCAGACGGTCAAAACCGATTGCAGAACGGTAGAGTGGAGAGAGATCAAAATTACGCATAGTTCATATCCTCAATTCAAAGCAATATGGGTGAATCTTTAGTGAGTTTCGCCACCCCGAAGGCCTGACGATAAGTTGCGGCAGTGCTTCTGCCCCTGCCTCACTAAGAGATATGGGTGCGTGAATTTTGGATTTCAAGAGGTGGTGAACAACAGGGGATGTCGCGCGAGAAAATGGCGCTCCTACAAGGGGTTGTAGGAGTTTGATTTTTCGAGCTATTTGGGCGGTTATCGTGGTATGGGCTCGGTTAATGTGTTTCGTTGAACTGGTCTGGGTCGTTGGTGATGGCGACTTCTACATTCGCTGCGGGGATCTTGTAGTCGTAGACTCGCTCCCAGCCATCAGACTCAGGGTGACGTTCCCATACGGTTCCGGCGTTGTACTCCAGCAGTGGCGCGAGAGAGTCGTCGATCTGTATGACTCGCTCTAGCGGGATCGGAATCATATTAACCTGTTCATCCGCCAAAAACGCCTCATCCTCATAGCCTGTAAACAGACGCCAGCCGGTATCGTTGAGATGTTCGGGGACGGTTTTGTACATGAAGCGTACCGGCAGTTTTTCGTCGATGACAAGGCGAGACATTAGGGCTAGATAACCGTTCTTGGTCTGGTTAGTTTCGCCTTGATAGGGTTTGGATGTTTCGTATTGGCTCATATGGCACTCCTCTCTTTACGCAGCGAATTTACGTACAAGATATATATGCAGATCGGCGTTAATCTGAATGGCTGATTGCAGCCTGGGCTCCAATAGAGCCGGCAACTGCCGGTCAGCCACCTGTGCGTGATCTACCTAAAAGAGTGCCAAGTTTAGCATGCGGATCTATACCGAAAGATCTCTTAAGCAGATTTTTCCTGCTTCTCTAGCAGTTCCGAGCGGAGGATTTTGCAATCTTTGGGTGCTTCTATAGCGAGTTTAACCTGGCTACCACTAATTGCTACGACACGAACTGTGATGTCGTCGCCAATAATGACTGAGTTTTTTTTGAGGTCACGAGTAATGCTCAACATGCGCTTAATTCCCTTTGCAAAGTGTCGATGGAGAAATTCAGACTTCCAAGTCTTCCTGCAATTATTTAACCAGTTTTACACCTCAGATGTAATCAGATTTTTGTTTAAATTCGCAAAGGTCCTCAATAAGGCAGGCACCACAGCGCGGTTTACGCGCTACACAGACATAGCGACCGTGCAAAATTAACCAGTGGTGTGCATCTATTAGGAACTCTTTGGGTATCAAGCGCAGCAGACGCTTCTCGACTTCCAGAACGTTCTTGCCCGGTGCGATACCGGTTCTGTTGGAGACGCGGAAAATGTGCGTATCTACCGCCATTGTGGGTTGCCCAAAGGCGGTATTTAGAATGACGTTGGCAGTTTTACGGCCAACACCTGGGAGGGCTTCGAGTGCTTCACGAGTTTGCGGTACCTCACCACCGTGAAGATCTACCAGCATATGGCAGGTCTTCATCAGGTTCTCAGCTTTGGTGTTGAACAGGCCGATGGTCTTTATCTTCTCTTTGAGGCCATCGATGCCTAGGTCGATAATGCCCTGTGGGGTGTTAGCAATAGGGTAGAGCTTACGGGTCGCTTTGTTCACTCCAACATCGGTGGCTTGTGCCGATAACAGCACTGCGGCAAGCAGTTCGAATGGGGTGCTGTACTCAAGTTCCGTGGTGGGGTGGGGATTATCATCTCGCAGTCGAGTAAAAATCTGCGTGCGTTTTTCGCGATTCATGAGATGTGACCCGTGACTCTGACGCGCTTGTTACCCTTTACACCTTGATGTGGCGGTAAGGCACACTCCAGCTCCTTCTTGCGCGCCTCAATGCGGGCGTCAATGAGGTTTTTTAGTGCGATTAGCAGACCCAGCGCGACGAAAGCACCGGGCGGCAGAATGGCGAAGAGGAACTGTGGATAGTCCTCTGCGACAACCCAGTGCCAGTCGCGGGCGGTTTCGCCAAACAGCAGATGCATATTGGCGAATAGAGCGCCTGTGCCAATGAGCTCGCGAATGGCGCCTAGCAGTACCAGTACCGCCATAAACCCCACAGACATGCTAAGGCCGTCTATGAGCGACTCTTTCACCGGATTACGCGAGGCGAAGGCGTCGGCCCGTCCCATAATGATACAGTTGGTAACGATAAGTGGAATGAAGATACCCAGTATCAGGTAGAGCTCGTAAGTGAGTGCCTGCATGAGCAGCTCGATTGCCGTAACGAGCGCGGCGATGATCATTACGAAAATAGGTAGGCGTACCGCTTCAGGCACCAGATTACGAAACAGCGAGATGCTCAGGTTCGAGCCCGTCAGTACGATAAGTGTTGCTAGTCCAAGCCCGATTGAGTTGACCACTGAGTTGGTCACGGCAAGCAGAGGGCAAAGGCCCAAAAGTTGAACCAGTGCGGGGTTGTTATCCCACAGCCCTTGCTTGATCAGTTTAGAGTTCTGCGCATTCATGATTCTGCTCCTGCAGTCTGCGTAACGGGGCTCAACAGCACGGCGCGATTCGCCTCGAAGTAGTTCAGCGCACGTGCCGTAGCGCTTACCACGGCGCGCGGCGTGATGGTAGCGCCGGTAAACTGGTCAAATTCGCCACCATCTCTCTTCACTGCCCATCTTGGATCATCTGCTCCGTCCCGGCGCTTGCCGTTAAAGCTCAGAATCCAATCCGATTTGCTCAGCTCTATATTGTCACCCAAGCCCGGGGTTTCGCGGTGAGATACCACGCGCACGCCAGCAATAGATCCATCGTTATTAATACCGACCAGCAGGTCGATATCACCCGAATAGCCTTCACCCGTGCGCACCGGCAGAATGACACCCCGCACGCTGCCGGCAACTATCGCCTGAAACGCGTCAAGTGCCTCCTCATGGCCAAGCGCGGCACTCTCTAGGTTGATGCGGTGTTGGTAGAGGTCAGGGTCGATTGTGGCAGGGTAGATCTCAAACAGTGCACGAGCAGCGGCTTCGGCTTGGTTTGCAGCGATCTGCTCTTTGGTATTCACCTGGGTGACGGCAATAATCGCTGCTGCCAGTACGGCAAACAGTGCAATACCTAAACCGCTCTTGCGGATCGCTTCACTCATAGAGGGCGTCTGCGCTTCTTGCATCTCAATTGGATCCTTTTTCTCTGCCCTGCGGCCCCGTACGCGCACCTTTGTGGCCATACGCACGTGGCTGGGTGTACTGATCAATCATCGGTGCCGCAAGGTTCATCAGTAGTACTGCGAAGGCGATCGCATCGGGGTAGTTACCCCAGGTGCGGATAATAAACACCAGCAGCCCGATACCTGCACCGAACACCAGTTTACCCTTGGTGCTGGTGGCCGAAGAGACTGGGTCGGTCGCGATGAAAAAAGCACCTAGCATCGTTGCGCCGAGTGTCAGCTGCGATAGTGGATCGAGGTAAGAGTCTGGGTCATAGCCGTAGAAGAGCCCGCTGAGGATCAGCAGCGTTAGTAGCATGCTAACGGGTGTATGCCAGGTAAAAATTCTAAGGTAGATCAGGGCGATGCCGCCTACGAGCCAAGCGAGTGCGACCAGTTGGTAGGCTGTTGCAGTCGTAGCCAGCTCCCCTGTGCTCTGCCAGAGTTCGCTGAGGGTCACGGATCCTCTGTTGCGCACGAGGTCTAGAGGTGTTGCCCCTGTGTAGCTGTCAATCGAGGCAGCCCCAAAAACAGCTGCGCTCGCATCGCCGAAGCTGAGCACGTTGCTGCTCGGCATCACCCAACTGGTCATCTGTACGGGGAATGAGACCAGCAGCAGTGCGTAGGCAACCATCGCAGGATTAAATGGGTTGTTCCCCAGCCCCCCATAGACCTGCTTGCCGAAGATAATAGCCACCAGCATGCCGATGACTGCGATCCAGTAGGGGGCTGTGGGCGGTAATGCGACGCCAAGCAGAAGTGCGGTTACCGCAGCGCTGTAATCTGACAAAAAGAAGCTGATACTCTGGCGTCGCAACCAGACGGCGAAGGCCTCAAATGCCAGGCCAGACACTAAACA
>JABXHP010000059.1 GCA_013373575.1 Oceanospirillaceae bacterium
AGCGGCTACGAAGTTGCTCGGCAAATTCGAGCTGATTACGCGGATTGGGTCCCTATTATATTTGTTAGCGGCAACGCTGGTGCAGATGATCTTGTCCAGGGGATCGGCGCAGGTGGCGATGATTATCTCTTCAAGCCAATCAACACGGACATATTGAAAGCCAAGATTATGGCGATGCAGCGCATAGCAGAAATGCGCAACCAACTCACTGATATCAATGCCCAGCTCGCTCGACAAGCTGAGCAGGACCGACTGACTAAACTCCCCAATCGCGATAAATGTCTGAGAGATCTCGAGCAGTTGTGGGACCAGGGTAATCTGAAGTTCGCAGTTATAAAAATTGCGATCAAGGACTTCCGGTACTTGAACAATCTTTTCGGGTCGGTCTTGGGTGACGAGCTGCTGATTTGTGTGCGGGATATTCTGCTCAAGATTAAGGGCGATGGCGTTGGACTCTACCGAGCTACTGGTGGTGAGTTCGCCTTAGTCGTACCAAGCGTAGAAACACTCGACGAGTTAGCCACCCACTGCGGGCGATTACTGCACGATTTCGATCCTTCGAAACAGTTCAGCAATTTTTCCGGCCGGATATGTATCTATCTAGGTGCTTCTTTAGTCAGCGAATACACTCAAAATCCTGAGTCGTTATTGCAGGAGGCGCAAATTGCGCTCACCGAAACCAAGGGCCGTAAGATTCAGGAGTACACCCTGTTTGAAGCCCAGATGCGCGAAAAACGAGATCAGTTTATTCATGTGCGAGAGGAGCTTCGCGACGCGCTGAACCGTGGCGAATTTGAACTCTACTACCAACCTCAGGTGGATCTAGAGACCAAGCGGATACAGGGGGCAGAGGCACTAATTCGATGGAACCATCCTGAGCGGGGTCTGGTCCCACCTTTGGAGTTCATACCGGTTGCTGAGGAGAGCGGAATAATACTTGATCTAACTCGCTGGGTACTCCAGCAAGCATGCTCTCAAGCGAGGGATTGGCATGAGCGGGGTTGGGAAAATTTTACCCTTGGTGTGAACCTCTCCGCCAGACACTTTGAATACGGGTTGGTTGAGCAAGATGTCGAACTTGCCCTGGAGAGCACCGGCGTTCTTCCCCGATTCATTGAGTTAGAGCTGACGGAGAGTGCGGTTTTTAAAGATAAGCGGTCTGCATCAAACCTACTTCAGCGGTGGAACGATCAAGGTATTCGAATAGCAATCGACGATTTCGGGACTGGATACTCCAATCTATCGTATTTGGCCGAGCTACCGCTGCACAAACTTAAAATTGACCAATCATTTGTTCGCGGATTTACATCGAGCAAGAAGCACCGAATCCTAGTCCAGACCATCATCATGTTGGCGCGAACGCTGGGATTGAAAACCATCGCCGAGGGTGTTGAAACTTCACATATGGCAAACACTTTGTCTGCTTTGGGGTGCAACGCAATACAGGGCTACGTAGTCTCAAAGCCTATTCCTCTAGAGAGCTTTGAGTCACTCATCGCGGATCAACTGCTCTCAGGGACTCGGTTTGCATGAATTAAACAGTGTCTGGCTGGCTAAGCAAAATGGAGCGGGTAGTGGCTCCAGATGGGTGATGCGGGTAAGCCGAACACATCAAAGGTACAAACCGTCTCTATGGCAGATGTAGTTACGAGTGCAGGAACTATCAGATTTCGGCAGCTTCGCGTCCGGCAGCTAACGCTCTTTCTTGAAATATTCCTTCAGCAGGAATTCGTGGCGACCAAATTAAGCTCCTAGAGGGATCGCCGATATTAAAGTTTTCACACAGGAGGAGAGAGTGAAACGTAAACCTTTCAACCCGATCACTAATGGATTAGCGTGTTGTTGCTGGCTGCATTCATCATACCGCCAACGTTTGCGAATACGGGAGCGGTGCTGTATCTCAGTTCTAACCCGACTTTTGGTCCTTGGGAGAGCACAATTAATGCGGTTTTATCTGACGCTGTGTCCGCGGCTGCTTATCCTCCAACCGTATATCAAGCTGAACTCTACTCAGAATCGACGCGCGCAGATCTAACGGTAGAAGAGGTCGCGCAAAGCTTGAATAATATGTACCTAAATAAGGATATTGTACGAGTTATTGCTACAGGGGAGTGGGCACTGAAATTTCTGGATGAAGCTCATGAAATTTTGTTACCTGGAATTACGAAAGTATACCTTTCCGAGAGAGAGGCCCGTCTTTTCGCTCCCGGTGTTGCACCTACTGATTTTACCGTTTCAGGTAAGCCAGCCTTCGATAATTCGACCTTAGCGACGCTATTTCCCGGCACACATCGTTATGTGTTCATCAGCTCTCTACCTGATCGCTATATGCTCGTTGATCAACTCAGAAAGTCGCTAACGGGGTTTGAAGTAGAACTTTGGGATCAGGCTCTCTCATACGAGCAGATATTAGAAAAGTCCACGTCTCTGCCTGAAGATGCCATCATTCACTACTATGTGATGGAGGTTGATATTAAGGGCGATCGAAGAATTCCTTTGCATTTCCTTCGGGAACTTTCAGAGGTTGCGAGTCGAGCGCTCCTCGTATCCCATTCAGTTTTTCTCGGGAGCGGCGGAGTCGGCGGCTTAGTCTAGGATCCGACTGCGCTAGGGCAAGCGATAGCCGAATGGGTTCTGAATATTAACGCCGATAGACCCGACTCAGGTTACAATTTCCAGTCTCTGCTTTTTGATTATGAAGTGATGCAGAAGTGGGGGGTTAACGAAGATTCCTTGCCCGCTAACAGCGGTGTGATCAATCGCCCAAACGTTAGCATTCCGCTTCAATCGGCGTTGACGATTTTTCTCACACTGTTGGGTGTAATAGGAGTGCTTACGAGCATTACTATCTACATTATTCGCAATCGTAAAAGCCTTGCAGAAGCAAACAAATCGCTCGAGTTGAAAAGTAGTCAGTTAGCTGAACAGAGTCACCGGTTAGAGCTAGTACTTGAAGGCACCGCACTTGGAATTTGGGATTGGAACCCTAAAACGTCCGATGTTGTGTTTGATGAGCGCTGGTGTCAGATGCTGGGCTATGAGTTAAGCGAAATTGCGCCCAACGTTGAATCTTGGTCGAGCCGGGTCCACCCTGATGATATTGAGAGTTGCTTCTCTGATATCACTGCCCATATTGAGGGACGGACCGAACGGTACG
>JABXHP010000381.1 GCA_013373575.1 Oceanospirillaceae bacterium
TTGCCCTTTTCGGACATTGAGGAGCCATTCACAGTCGACGTTTAAAAGTCCGCTTTGGCATTCACGACGGTCCTTCTATATCCTCTGGTGCTTCAGCTCGATAACTTCTGCGACCTCGCTCAGGGAAAGGTCGAACCCCGCGTCAGCGCTTTTGATGGAATGCAGAACCTGCGAGTCGTTGATGCGATCGAGCGCTCGATTGAAAGAGGCGCACTGATAGAGCTGTAGAGGCTTTGTAGGGGCGTTAGCGATATTGAGTTAATCGCATCCTGCTGATGCACAGCTTGAGTTGCTTTAAAACGCTTGATGCCATCACTTCTTTTTTGCGTTTGGACGTCTCGCCCGCCAAAGTCCTAACCTAGCGAGCAGGGTAGTTTCTTGGGTACGCAGTCTGATAAGCTACCAAGCCGTCGATTTCTAAAGGTTATCTTTTGTGCGATCAATGTTGATGAGGCCTTTAATGCCAAAGTTCAGTCTCTATTTTCAGATAGCGGTAGGGGCTGGATGCGTCATGTTTTTTGTAGCCGATGTCATCCATGACATGGTTGTGGACGCCGAGTACACAGTTCACTTTTACATAGAAGCCTGCTTCGCGATTCTTCTGAGCATCGTCGTTGCGGCGCAGTTTGTGCAGTTGCTTGTGCTGCGAAAAAATCATTTGGAGTTGATCGAGAAGTTAAATGAGTCTGGAAATGATCTCCATCGGGTCGTCGAGGCCCAGTTCGCTCGTTGGAATCTATCCACCTCAGAGTACGAAGTAGCCACGCTTCTATTCAAAGGGTTCTCGGCGTCGGAGATCGCTGATCTGCGTGGTACCGCTGTCGGTACAGTTAAAGCACAGATGAGTGCGATTTACCGAAAAGCGGACGTTAAAAACCTTGCTGAGCTTCTAATGGTTGTGATTGACCGAGTGTACGACGATCGCTAGGCCGGGTTTCTCATATCCTGTTAGAGTCTCTGACGTTTTTCGCTACGAAAAAAGCGCTCCACGAGGTCCTTTTTTATTCGCTTGTGTCTTGGCAGGTACCAGAGGGTAATTCCACTGAGGCCAAAAGCGATCAGTATTATTGCGGTAATGTCCGCCAAAATTGTGCCAATTGTTTGGCTGAACCAGCCGTTGCGATGGAACACGCCAAGAAGGTAGTTCCAGTAGATCTTGCGGTCAACAGCCTCACCCTGTGGCGAGTAGAGAACATTCTGGAAATTGGTTTTTGTGTAGTAGTGTCCGGTCTCCTTCGCCACAATGATTCTGCCGGCTCCACGTGTGAATTCGACCGCATCAAATCCGTGATACTTGATCTGACGAATTGCGTTCATCGGACTCTCAGGCCAATACTGACGCGCAATATTAGCTGCTGTTTCGGGAGTTAAGGGCACATCAAGAGAAGCGAACATCTCTGCCTCAGCTCCATAGGCGGAGTCAGGCAGTATTTGGCTAACCAATTGTGGGTGGTTCAAATAGAGGCCGCTGAGGCCAAACAGAATAACCCAGGGGAGTGCAATCAGTCCCATCCAAGAGTGCAGTGTTTTAAGATGTCTAAAAATTTTACCCATGATGGCTGTCCAATCTCTCTCTCTTAACGCTGGTGTAATCTAAGCCGATGAGGTGTTCACGCAGCTTCGCTGTCGTCTTAAGCAGCGACACCCGCTGGAAGCTATAGGCTTCGGATAACACCAGTAGTTCATCCAGTAAAAATGTCTCACCCACTGGCGCTATTTTAAAAACGTCTCTTTTGGAGTAGGCGATACTCTCGCTGGCAAAAAACATCTCGGCAGCAAGTTCAGCACCCTCTAAGTTCAGTACCGGCCGGCGAAGCCGCAGCGGTAGTCCCACGGCCACAAACTCACCACTGCTGGGGTACCAAAGCAACAGGTCATCTGCCAGTACCTCCAAACCATTCAGGGCACTTTGCAGCATCTTGGTCGATTTGCCGCTGTTCTTTTCGCCAACAACGATGAAGTTCTTCTCGCCGTCGCGGTAACTACCACAGTGAAGTAGCTCTGCTCTCTCGTCAGCGTTGCAACATTGGTAGGCTAGCACGACAAAAAACTCGTTCAGTATATTGATAATACTGCTGTCGACGATTGGCTTAGCCATCACCTGCGCATCGATGGAGTATCTATCCTCGGTGCGCTGGACCCGAATTTGCGGTGGACGCTCTTCGAGGCCCCTAGAGACACCCCAACCGTTCAGCGTCTGTTGCAGGATCACTACAAAATAGTCGGGGCAAGCAATATCGAATGAAAAGCTTGCCCCGCTTAATACCCAGTTTTTATTGGTATGGTCGAGCACTCTCTACTTCCATTCGCCACCGCGAATCTTGCAATAGTCACGCTTACCGTCGCCCTCTGCATTGTGGATTAACACTGTCCGACATAGCAGGGTTGAGCTTGCACGCGTACCCAAAATTACAAAGCCCGTTGTACTATCGATCTGTCCAGCAGTGCCCTGCGGTGCGCTGTCCAGCGCGCTGTATAGGTCAGGTGCCTGCTGTCGATCGTACTTGGAAACCATGGAGAGACAGCCTGAGAGCAGCAAGAGTGCTGCCGATATCCCGATTACCCTAAACATTAGTTAAAGCTCTCAAGAAGACCATTAAGGTCACTATCGCTTACAGCTTCCAGGCCATCCTGTGATTCGCGTGAACAGTTATTGCCGGTTGCATCACAGTAAAGACTGGCTCCTGCAGAGCTGCTGCCACTCGAACTGCTACTGCTCGAACTGCTGGCGCCGCCGGATGAGGATGCACCGCCACTACTGCTTGAAGACGCACCGCCACTGCTGCTGGAGGAAGCGCCCCCACTTGATGAGGAACTGGCACCGCCACTGCTGCTTGAAGAACCACCACCGCTTGAGGCGCCTCCGCTTGCTCTAACCGTACTGCTGACCATCAGAGTGCCGACTGATGAGGCAACCATAAGGGCTTGTAGAAATTTACGACGTAACATTGTCTGCTCCTTTCTGTTTTAGGCTTGACCATTTACAGGATAGCGACTGGATGTGAAGGGATATATCAACTTGAGAATAAATCCGATAAATGGGGGCTTTTATGACTTAGGTTTATCCGTAAACTTGAGTCATAAAGCCGGAAAGAGCCCAGATATATTGGAGATAGAGTCGCGACTGACGCTTTAATCTATACACATGGATGCGACTAACAAGGAGCGTTGGCTGAGCGAATAAGCATCAGTGATCTTTAAGATATCACGCATAGTTTGGCTTATTTGTGCCAGCGCTTCGCATCCCCGGTCTTCATTGAACTGCTGATGAGGGGCTGGAACCTTTCGCTCCGAGAATGACTGTTCAAACAAAGCTGTATTGAATGCCAGCAATTGCGGGAAATCACGTGTTGGAAGAAGCAGACATTCGCGTTTTGGCGAGCAACTTCAAGCGCTTGCCCAA
>JABXHP010000223.1 GCA_013373575.1 Oceanospirillaceae bacterium
ATTATGAACACAGCTAAACAGATGATTCAGCGTACGCTCACGCTCGGTCAGTAAACGCTAAGAGGATTGTGCAATGAGCACTATCGATAACAACTCAAACAATCTGTCGGTTTATGAACTGATCAATCAGCAGAATCAGGGTGCGGCAACCGCCAAGTCCCAGGCGTCTGAAGATTCTGAAATGTTCATGAAGCTGATGATTGCCCAGTTACAGAATCAGGACCCAACAAGTCCGGCTGATACCACTGACTTCATGCAGCAGATCTCTAGCATGAGCATGGTGGAGAGTATCAATAACCTGGTTACATCGGTTGAGACGATGAGTAGCTCATTGCTCAGCAGTCAGGCTGCACTACAGGCTTCTTCAATGGTGGGTCGGCAGGCCTTCGTTAAGACCGACAGCGGTTCGCTAACCGCTGAGGGCGGTGTCGAAGGGATGGTGAGTCTCGAAACAAGCACGCCTAACTTGCGTATCAAAGTTTTTGACGCATCCGGCAACCAAGTCGACACCATAAATATGGGGGGCTTGGTCGCGGGTGATCATAGCTTCAAGTGGGATGGCGTCAATCAAGCAGAGGGTACTTATCGCTTTGTTGCTGAGGGCAAATCGGGAGATGAGTTTTTACCCACAGATACATACATTGGTCATACCGTAAATAGCGTGACGCTTGGTCAGAACGGCATCGGTATGAAAGTGAACACAGATGCAGGCTCGGTCTCTATAGACCAAGTGCGTCAACTCGGGTAAGTGAGGGTAGTACTATGGCAGGTTTTAATACGGCAGTTACCGGTCTTAAATCAGCGTCGACCATGCTCGATGTAACAGGTAACAACATCGCAAACTCCAGTACCACGGGCTTCAAATCCTCGCGCACCGAGTTCGCTGATATCTACGCATCGTCGGTCGTTGGGGCTGGCTCTAGCAATAACCCTGGTTCAGGTGTGACGGTTTCGGATATATCGCAAGATTTTTCCGCCGGAACTATAGAGTTCACGAACAACAACCTTGACCTCGCAATTAATGGTGCGGGTTTTTTCCAGCTCGATGACGGAAATGGGACGACCACTTACACTCGTGCTGGGGCGTTTGAGCTCGATAAGGATGGAAATATTGTTTCAAAAAATGGGAAGTACCTGCAGGGTTATGGCCTTGATGCCCAGGGCAACGTTCTGCCAGTTCAAAACTTGGCCGTTGACCAAAAAGAGAGTGCACCAAAAGCTACCGAGAATATTGATCTCTCCTTTAATATAGATGCTGGTGAAGATTCCTCTATTCTTTCAGATATTTTCGACAAGAATGATCCTGGGTCTTATACCTATTCGACCACGGTTGAGACTATTGATAGTTTGGGTAACCCAAATACTATTCGATTCTACATGGTTGAGCAGCCGCCTGAGCGCGAGGTTTATCGCTATGATATATCGAGTCTAATTACAGCTGCATCATCTTCCGGAAACGCTTTGGCGAACAGCACAACTTTTCCTGATTTGACCGATGGTGGCCCGACGCAGACTGTTCTAACTGTGCAGCTCGAATCTGCCGACAGCACTTCACCATTATCTGCATCCGGAACGGTTAATCTCTCCGTACTCTATGGGTCTGACCTAGCGGGTGCTGCTGATAACTCTGAGAGAGCAGATATTCTTACTGGCGCTATTAATACTGAATTGGGCGGTGATTATGTGACCGTTGCATATACGAATGATAGGTTTACCGTTACTGTAACCGACGATCAATTCGTAAACTCCGGAGCAAGTCTCACACTCAATTACACCGGTGATGATGCAGCTGATGCGATCGCTCTTTTCGGTGCAGCGGGTGAGTACCTCGCAGATTTGACAGATCTCTCAGTATCGTCATTTGTAATGGACATTGATGATCTCCTCAATTTGGATACTCTGGTCCGCGGAGATACTGTCAGAAAAGCGGATTTTGAGGCGACCGATCCGAGAATCGATATAGATAGCTTAAACTACGACCCCGAGACTGGAATTTTCTCCTTCGAAGTCGGAGCGGCTTACACGCAATATGGCGATTTGATTGTTGAAGGTGCGGACAGTGCATCAACTGAAGTTAGTCTTGTAGGCGGTGAGCCTTCGCGCAGAGATGCGAATGCCGTACAAACTCTGACTCTCACAGAGGATCCTTCGCTCTTCACGCTGCCCTCGGATAGTACGGTCTTAGAGTTGAACCAAGATGTGGACGTTCGAATTGCAGGGGTTGATATACAGCTAACACGAGGTTTGACGCTTGCTGAAATAGGTTCTGTAATCGAAAGCTTTCAGTCTGCAATCATTGACAAGAATCCAGATATCGAATCAGTCTCCTACGATACATCGACTAAGACTGTAGACTTGGTATGGAAGGCTGAGGTAGGGGAAGTTGAGAATATCATTGTCTCGTCAAGCAACGGCACGGCGCCGTTCACCGGCTCGGGGATAGACGTAGATATACAAGCCGTAAAGGGTGATAACAGCTTTCTGGCTCAGTACCGGATGTACGGCTTTCTAAACAATGAAACTGCACTCGATCTTGGTAAGGTCCAGGACCCGGGGGAAGGTAATCTAACGGAAGTGGGCCCTATTCGTGTAGGTTTTGACACAACTTCGGGTTACTTAAATATGGTTAATGGAATGGACGTTGCCTTTGGTGCAACTGCTCCAGCTATACGAATCTTCGGAGCGGACCCTACTAACCCGAATGATGACTTGTTAGATAATGATACAGACTCACTTGCAGGTATTGTTTTAGATATAACCGGTACTACTCAGTACGCCTCTGATTCGATCGTAAAAGCTTCCTCACAGGACGGTTATCCTAAAGGTGACCTAATTGGTGTGAGTTTCGCCGAAACAGGGGAGATGGTTGCAAGTTTCTCTAACGGGCAGAGGCAGAATTTAGGCTTGGTAGCGATTGCAAACTTTGAGAACCAGGCGGGACTTCAGCCCGCTGGTGATACGGAGTGGATCGCAACGTTGAACTCAGGAACTGCAATACTTAACCCGCCGGGCGCGGGTTTGAACGGTAGCCTACGTTCAGCTGCACTTGAATCGTCTAATGTAGATCTTTCGGCCGAGCTCGTTAAGCTTATCGAAGCTCAGCGTAACTTTCAGGCGAACTCGAAGACACTGGAAACTATGAACACAGTTACTCAGGCAATCTTGCAGATCTAATCCTAGCAATATAGGGCCTCAAATGAGGCCCTTCTTAATTATCGGCATTTTGCCGCTTTGCCGCTTTGCCGCTTTTCAAAAAAAGCGCGGCAAAGCTCCTCCGTATCTCTGTCTACTTTCGATTGAATTTGCTTGTAAATGTATTGATATAAAACACTTTTATTTAAGTGGCATTCTAATTGCTTAATTCATTTTAAGTAATGAAGCGGCAAAGCTAAGGGTGCTCAGATGGATAAGGTTTTATATGTGGCAATGACCGGGGCTCGCGAAAATATGTTCGCGCAGCAGGTGCATGCCAACAACTTAGCCAACGCAACCACCACCGGTTTCAAGGCTGATCTCGAACAAGCTCGGTCGATGCGTGTGATTGGTGAGGGCATTCCCTCCCGTGTCTATTCCATGAGTGAACGTCCGGCAACCAATACTGCGTCAGGCACACTGATAGAGACTGGTCGTCCACTCGACGTTGCAGTTCAAGGTAATGATTGGTTAGCGGTGCGCGCGTCCGATGGCTCCGAGCGCTATGCGCGCGGTGGTGAGCTTACCCTTGATGTGAACGGACAACTGCTCATGCCCAACGGAACGCCTGTACTTGGTAATGGTGGTGCTCCAATTATTATCCCTCCGGCCGAGCAGATCACTATCGCCAACGATGGAGGTATCACTATACGCCCCTTGGGTAGTCCTGCAGAGGAATTGGTCGTAGTTGATCAAATTAAGATGGTTGCCGCTGAATCTGGGCAGCTGTGGAAGGGTGAGGATGGCTTGATGCGTACCGACGACCTCGCACCGCTTCCCGTGTCGCAAAATTCTCAGCTACGTGCTGGCTACATAGAGAGCAGTAACGTGAATGCCGTTGCTGAACTGACATCCATGATCTCGCTGTCGCGACAGTTTGAGATGCAAGTGAAAATTATGAAGAGCGCCGATGAAAACGCCCAGACTGCCTCGCGCATGCTGCAGATGTCTTAGCGTGATCACTGGGTGAAGATAGGAGATTAACTATGCATGGTGCATTGCATGTAGCAACAACCGGGATGAGCGCTCAGGACACAAACCTGAAGGTGATTTCCAACAACTTGGCCAACGTCAGCACTGTAGGCTTCAAAAAGGATAGAGCGGTATTTGAAGATCTGCTTTACCAGACTCGCCGTCAGCCAGGCGCACAGTCTGGCGCTGATTCTCAACTACCATCTGGGCTGCAAACCGGTGTGGGCGTTCGCACAGTCGCGACACAAAAGCAATTTCAGGTCGGCGATATCCAAGTCACTGATCAAAGCTTTGATGTTGCCATCACCGGTGCCGGCTTCATCCAGATTGCCCTGCCGGACGGTAATATTGCATACACCCGTAATGGTCAGCTTGGCATAGACGGCGAGAACCGTCTGGTTACGGCTGAGGGGCTGTTAGTTGAACCGGCTATAACGCTCCCCGATCAGGTAACAAGTTTCAGCATATCGAACGACGGTATTATCACGGTTACAACAGCCGCAGCTGGTTCAGAAACACCACAGCAGATCGGCGTGCTCGAACTTGCCAATTTCGTAAATCCTCAGGGTCTGTTGCCCATCGGTCAGAACCTGTTTACCGAAACTGCTGCTTCGGGCGCTCCCACAGTTACAACGCCCGGTAGTGAAGGCACCGGCTTCCTTAAGCAGGGTGCCCTAGAGACCTCGAACGTCAATGCCGTTGAGGAGCTGGTCAATATGATCCAGACACAGCGCGCCTATGAGATTAACTCCAAAGTGATCTCGACTGCAGACCAGATGCTGCAGTACGTGAATCAGAACCTCTAACGTAGGTAGTGGATGATGAACGGTAAAATCCTAGCAGTTCTATTGTCGATGTTGATGCTCAGTGGGTGTGTTAACAAGGCGCCGAAGCCAGATAATCCGCATTTTGCTCCAGTAGAGCCTGCGGCATACACCCCGGTGCAGCCGATTAACGGTTCGCTCTACAGCGCGAATACATCCATGAATCTTTACGGCGATGGGCGTGCATACCGTGTAGGCGACATTATCTCGGTGCAGCTTGAGGAGCGTACCCAGTCTTCGAAA
>JABXHP010000048.1 GCA_013373575.1 Oceanospirillaceae bacterium
GCGCATCGTTAGCGATATATGCATAACCTCAAAACGTATCTGTGCCGACGCCTTTGTGGTGAACGGGCCGTCGCATGAGATGCTTTCATGGCTCTGGTCTAAGCTGGGTACAACCACCTGTTAAATGTAGATTTGGCCTGAAGTAATAAGCTCGAGTTGCCTATGGCTAATTGTCAGGCAAACCTCAACCAAGTCGCCCTCGCCAAAACGCCCAGCTGAGCGGATAGCAGCCTTGATCGGTAGAATGAATGAGCGCTCTTTTTGTTCGGATATATAGAAGTCTTCCACTGGCTAGCGACAATTTGAACCTTTACTGGAATACTGCCGAACCCGCGACGCCGCGGGAACAAGAAGCGTACGTGCTCAGCGACAGGTAAGGGCAGCGTCAGAAAAAAAACCAGGATGCTTTGTCGGATGAACTTAGTGTCCAGCCGCTCAACCGAGTTGGAGTACAAAGCCCGGCCGGTGCTTGTCGTAAGAGGGTGACAACTTTGAGAATGGCTTTCTACGCTAGTTGTTAGTGTTATGCTTTTTTGGTCTGTGATAGGCGGAATGGCTTTAGGACACTTACATCATAGAAAAGCCGGGCTTTTTGACCCGGCTATCCATTATTACGTTTCAAAGATTTTATTGGTTACAGCGTAAAACTGTCCGAAGCCGTTACCGTATTTCCTGCTGCATCGGTTGAGCTTACTGTATAGCTATAGGTTCCTTTAGAGCCGCGTAGATTGACCTTGTGGTCGGTAACTAGCTCACTCGAGCCGAATGATTGAGACCCGATAATTACTTGAGTGTCGCTAGGGAGGTTTGTTGTCCAAGTAATTGCTACTCGGTTTTTACTTGGTGTAGCAATCGGACCATCTGTAATAAGGAGCGGCCCATTCTCCTCCTCACCTGTACCGCCACCAGTATCACCGCCAGTTCCACCATCAGGGGGCGTGTAAGCTGAAACTCTAGGTTGGGCTAGCGCATTACCTGCATCTAACAAACCCGCGCCACACTGCCCGTTATTGGCGCAGGGGACGGTGTTGTTGGCGTACGTCTGCAGTGTTGCAGCAACCGAAGCTGGCGTAATATCGGAGTATCTCGCATACAGAAGCCCAGCAACCGCCGCGACATGGGGTGCCGCCATACTGGTCCCTTGGTAATAAGCGTAACCTTCACCTTCGGGATCTGTTTTACCTAGGTTGATGGTGGATAGAATCCCTGACTCGGAATCGGAATCAGAATAAAAGTCCCCGCCGGGAGCGGCAATTTCAACACTTGCACCGAAGTTGGAGTAGTATGCTAGCTGACCACTCTGTCCAACAGCAGCAACTGTGATTACACCGTCGCAGCTCGCCGGAACAAATCCCGATGCATCAGCGGCGCTATTACCGGCCGCAACGACAACCGTTACACCTTTTTCCTTCACGGCATAATCAATCGCCGACTGATAGGCAGAGATCGAATCACAACTTCCCGAACCGCCTAGGCTCATATTAATCACCTTGGCTCCACCTTCGTTTGGATTCGCAGCCCAGCGAATGCCGTCAGTGATATCAGAGGTGTAACCACCACCTTTACCTAAGACACGTACGGGGACCACTTTTAACCACTGGCCACCTGCTCCGGCGATACCTTTTGAATTGTCGGCCACGGCTGCAATGGTTCCTGCTACATGTGTCCCATGCCAAGAGCTGTCTTGACCGCGGCTTGCATCACCCGGGTCTGAGGGGTCGGCGTCGCGACCGTCGCCATCATTCGCGACGCGGGAGCGGCTGATCATATCGTAGCCCGCCACTATATTGTCATTGAGATCACTATGGTCGGTGATTCCTGTATCGAGGACCGCGACCAACACTGCGGAGGTTGGGGTCGGTAATTCGTCCCAAGCACCCTGAATATTGATGCCTGCGTTGGCGTCTTCAGCAAAGGGTTTCAGCCCCCACAGCTTTCCACTGGAATCAGCGTCAGCTAAACTGAGAATAGGTTGCATCATGAGATCAGCCTCGGCGTACTCGACCTTCGATGATTGCATCATCGCCGCTGCAATATTCGCGGCGGCACGATTCATTGCGGGCTCTGGTAAACGAAAGATGAAACGTCCATCTGCGGTATTTCGGATAAAACGCAGAGGCTTGCCGGCGACCTGAGACAAAGCTTGTGCTGCAGCCATGCCGTTTGCACGTTCATTGAGCTTTACAATAAGCTGGTCTGTAGCGCTGGGGCCTAGCTCTGCTGCGGACAGAGGCGATGCCAACAGTGAAAGGCTCAGTCCAAGTACTAGCGAACGGTGCCTGCTGCAAATGATTGATGCTTCATGTGATTTCTTTGTTTTAAGCCATTCCATAGTAATCCCTCCTACAAAATTTCGAGGAGGCGGCGATGTAAAACTTCTTTTCGCTCCTTTGGGCAGGTGCCACAGGCTCGGCCTCAAGCCTATTACTAAGAGTCTAGTTCAGGTATGGTTCTGTCGCAGTATTTATAAATGAATTTTCTTCAAATGAATTTTCTTCCAAAGCTTAAAGTCGGCCGGGTGCCGGGCAAAACTTGGGTGTCGGCAACTATAGCCTAGCAGCATAATGCGCTATCGAACGGTAGGGTCAGAAACTAATGATGCTCCCTCAGGCGTTCAGTGCCAGCCCAAAGGTTCGTATATCCAACTTTGCTCGCTTGTCCGAGTGCACTAGAGTCTCAAATGAAGTCTGGGAGCTCAGTGTTGGTGTAGCCCGAGATAAACTTCTTCGACTCGCCGGCTTCCGTAAAGACATGGCGTTTTACCTTACCGATATCGGCGCCATATACGTGGATGCTGATTGAGACTTGGTCACTGAAACGGTTCCATACTTGATGAATATCGCCAATCTTTGGCGAGACCTTACCGACCTCACCTGGTTTAAGATTGTGTGATTCCCCCCCGATCAGCTTACCATCACGCCACTCAAACGAGCGTTCAGCCTCACCGCCTCTAAGCATGCCGATCAATCCCCAAACGGTATGATCATGAATCGGTGTTTTTTGGCCCGGCCCCCAAACAAAGCTGACTACACTAAAGCGCTCAGCCGGATCGCAGTACAGCAGGTACTGCTGGTAGTAGTCTGGGTGAGGGAGGCTGCAGCTTTCGGGTAGCCAGTCGTCCTCTGCAACTAGATCATGCAGAAGTTCGCTGCCACGTTGGAGTAGTGTTGACTCCTCATCCGTCTGCTCAACCAGATTGGTCAACTGGTTGATGAAATGACGCATCTTGCCGTTGAGTATTTGCGTTGTCATTGTGTCTGCCGTTTGTAATTTTTTGCTGTAGTTGAAGGTTAGCTTACCGTGGATGGAGAGAGGGGCTCGCTATCCGTGATCTTTTGAGTGGTAGTTTGAGCGCTTGAACAATTGAAATCCTTGAACAGCGCCGGTTTAGGCAGTTTACTCGATGGTAACAGATCCAGAGAGCGAGTAACCAAAGCCATGAGAGCTAACAATACTGAACTCCTCGCGTGGGATGTCGCCCTCTTTTAGTTTACGGCGAAGGCGGCTTATCATCACTTCTAGGCTCGATTTGGTCCCAATCTCCTGTCCCGTGTCAGTGATTACCTCAAGCAGTTCGAAGTATTCAACTGGTTCGGGCGAGCGCAGGATCAACAAATTTAGAAGTGCAGCCTCTTTTCGGCTCAAAATTACACTCGCGACTTCACTGTAAAGCTTACACGCTGCACTGTTGAACACGACGCGCGGTGCCTTGTTAGAGCGTTTAGTTCTTACTAGGCCACCTATTGCTGCCAAAAGAGCTTCGGGCTCGAAGGGTTTGGGAAGGTAGAGCATAGCACCTGCCTCAAAGCCGGCAATTTGATCATCGCGAGAAGCATCTACACTCATCATGATCACGGGTAGATTCGGGCGCTGACTCATGTAACGTTTGGCGATCTCCCTGCCATCTTCACCGGGGAGACGATAATCAAGTACCAACACATCCGGAGGCTGCTTACTGCAAAGATGATCAAGCTCTTCAGAGCAGGTGGCTAAGGCAACTTGGTAACCTGCATCACGGAGTAGCTCGGAGAGAACTTCACCAAGGTCGTAATCGTCTTCGCATACTGCTACTAAGGGTAAACCCATCTACTATCTTTGCCTTTTTTCCGGGATGTGGAAGAGTATTCTAAATGTGTTCCGTGAGAGTTCAATACTGACATTTATGCCAGCCTCTTCAGCGATCCGTTTTACTAGCCATAGCCCTAAACCAGAGCCTCGTATTGACCGCGATTCGGCCGAGCGCCAATACTTCCTGAAAAAGCTTGAGTCATCGTCGTAGACTATTTTCGATTGGTTGGATACAACCAGCAGAACGTCATGCCTTCGAGTAACAGTATATACCTTAACTGCAGAGCTAGGGACGCTATATTTCATCGCGTTTTTAAGCACATTACGCAGAGCTATGTCCATCAAAAGCCCGTCCGCATATACACTAACTGCTGGGTCGACACGAAGGTCCAGCGTTCGTCCCTCTGACTGGGATGCCAAGAACTGCCAGTTATCTAAAACGGCCCGTTCGAGATTATGATACTCAGGGTTGGAGTGTAGATCGGATATGTTCAGCGCGATCGCGGTTTGCTCTATGATTGTCCTGATGGCGTCTATTTGTCGGCCCGCGCGTTCTCGGTTCTTGCTACTAATGAGTAACATCGAGAGTGTTGTGAGCGGCGTTTTTATCTCATGCGACAGCATTTCAAACATCGCTTTGCTCTCTGATAGCTGCTCTTCGAGGAGTTTGCTTTTCTGGCTCTCAAGAAGGCTCTGCTGCGCCCGCTCTCTAAGTTCAGCATTTTGAGCGCGCAGTCCCATAATCAAAATGCCGGACATCAGCAGAGTGGTTAGTAGCGCATGGATATAGGTGATATCAAAGAGGTCGCCAATCCCAAGCCCGGAAACGCCCGTTACTACAACACTACCCATTAGCACTACATAGCCGTATTTGATGCGCTGCCAGATTTTTTCGGAAGTATTTCTTTGCTTTATAAGCGGGATAGCGAAAAACAGAAGTGCGGGTATTGTACTGATCAAAAGTATATTCAGCTCTAGAGCTTGCACTTCGTATCCGCCGATAAGTACTCCAAGCAGAAGTGCTGCGATCACTGCAGCGGCTCGAAGAAAGCGGGGTACTAGGTAGGTGCCGCTGAACTCCTGAATAATCTGAGCGTGTGTAAGCGCACCAAAAAGGGTAGCGCTTATAGCTCCGATGCTGACTATCCAGTGATTCGTCTGTAGCGACCAAAACGGTGTTGAAACTAGCGGGTAGAAAATCCCACTTAAAAGTAGAAGCCAGCTCAGTTGATAAGCAACGAACAGGAATAGCGATCGGCTTTTGTAGATGAGACCGGCGGCGAATGCGAGCAAAACAGAAATTGAGATAACTGTAACTAGCAGACTGGCACTAAAGGCAGACCTCTGCGTAAGTCTGGGTAGCTCTTCAGAGCTTACATAATTAACTCTTAGGCGCAAATTGCTGGTGGAGCTTGCCGCAATCTCAACCAGGGAGGCCGTATGCGGTAGCTTAATAAAAATCTGAGAGGGTGCCCGTATTATATCAGGCCTGTCAGTTTGTTTATCGCGGTCGCCCAATTTATAAGTCTGCAAAACGGCGCCTCCACTTTTGTCTGTGAATCTGACATCAAGTTGGTCGAGGTAAATCGGGCTTAATTGGAGGTAGTAGTCTGACGCAGAGTTTGTCGCTGGAGTTGAACGCATCAATAGAGTGGAGGCGGTGAAGCCAAGGTTGGCGAAGTTGCCTTCAACCCAAGCGGAGTTGTTAGCCTCGGAAGTAGCCACAACTTCCTGCCATTCAGTGATGGCGCCTCGACCGAAATCTTTCTCAGGGGGTTGGGCAGTCATTGCTGCAGATTGCAAAGGAGTGAACCAACTAATGGCTAAGACAAAAATAAAAGATAGTGCAATCGGCATTTCAGTGGAGACCTTATTGTTTTTCAGCCATAGAATGTAGAGTATAAGTCCGAGGCGTCGAATCAAGCTAGCCGCCTCAATTGTGGTTAATTTTTTTCGGTATCCATCGCTGGACTAGGAGTACTTGTGAACAGATCAATGTTACGCGCCCTCGGTTTTCTTTTTGTAGCCGGTTTCGCGCAGGCTGACGAAACAGCACCAGATGCAAAGACGACTACAGAGCAATTTGGTGACTGGCAAATGCTCTGTAATCAAGTGGCAGATTCGGAGCGCTGCCGTATAAGCCAGGTTCTTACAAACACCAGCGGACAGACGGTGTCTGTTCTAAATGTTTTTAAAGATGCAAATGGTAAAAGGGTTGTAGAGTTAGCTCTGCCGCTTATGGTTGATCTGTTAGTCCCACCCACTATCAGGGTAGATGATCAAGAATCAACAATGCACTCTTACAACCTTTGCAACGCACAAGCATGCTTTGCTTTGATAGGTGATGATGCGCTGATTGAGGAGTTCAAGGCAGGGCAGTCTGCAGTGATTTCGTTCAAGCCAGTTTCCGCGGTTGAAACGGTGCAGATTGGCTATTCATTGAAAGGGTTTTCTCGAGCCCTTCAGGCTCTCCAATCCAAGTAAGAGAGGCTCTCACTTATATGACAATTTTAGATCCCAGCGATGACTCCACTGAAGGGATGGAGGGCAAACATTCAGGTAGCGATAAGGAGCAACTGCGTGGTCGCAGTGCGTTCAATGTTGAGCTGACTCCTGCCGGCGTAGTAGTTAGCACGGTTTTTGTTGGCGATGATGAGACTGTTCGCCCAATGCCAGCTATATTTCCTAACCTAGAGTATGCACTGAACCAGATCGACACCCTGCGTAGTATGGTTGTTGGACAATTCAACACAGCCGCTGAGCTTGGCATGCGTTCGTTACAAGCGCAACAAGCGCAAGCTCAAAAAGACGATGGCGACCAAGCTTAATTTCTCCTGCATATAACTCATTGGGGTCGCCGTAATCTCAAAGATCCCAGGGAGGACATACGATCAGCTGTAAAAATCATCGGTTGGTCGTAAATTCCAGAGCTTTTCTCCTGCTCGTCTTTTCACCGTGAAAGGTTTTGTAAGGAATTTGGCTCAGGGTAAGCTATAATATCACGGATTTGTTGCAGATTTTGTCGCAAAACGCTGACATTTGTGCCCGAGATATTATGGCCGTTATATCGATCGCTAGATTAAAAGTATTCCTGACTGGACTTGCTGCGCTCCTCTCGATTTCAGTATACGGAGTGGAGGTCCCAACTGCTGGCTCAATCCTACAGCAGCTTGAGCAGCGACAGGCTCGAGAACAGGATGCTCCTGAGTTACCAAAACCAGATGAGGCAGATATTCCAGAGCTGCCGCCGTTTAACGAAGATGCCTCAGTCCAGATAGACTCGCTGGTGTTTAGTGGCAACGCTGTGATATCTGACTCGGAACTGGAAGCGGCCCTCAAAAGCTATAGTGGTCGAAAACTAGACTACCCGCTGATGCAGCGATTAGCACAGGAGGTCGGTGAGTTTTATCGAAGTAAAGGACTCTGGGCTAAAGCGATTCTACCCCCACAACAACTAGCGGACGGTCGATTGCGGCTTCAGGTGTTCGAGGGAAGCCTCGGTAATGTAGTAGTTGAACCAAATCTCGCTGCTGGCGAGGTTTTGCGTTTTCCTGAGTTCGCGATTAGGGAGTTTATTACGCGCGAGCAGTCACCAGACTCTATTTTTAGAATCGACGAGTTTGAATCCTCAATCAAGCGTTTGGACGCAGTACCGGGTATCACCGCTGCTGCTATCCTTAAGCAGGGTGAGGAGATTAACAAAACCGACGTTGTAGTCCGGGCAGCAAACACCCCAATGTTGAGCGGCTCGTTGCGGGCTGACAACTTCGGTAGCCGCTCAACCGGATATTACGGCGCCGCCCTGTCACTAAATCTTGATGGTCTATTGCACATTGGAGATCAGCTCACGCTGAATCGAAGTGCCACCGAGGGTGTGGATGTGCTGACCCTAGGCGCTAGTATCCCTGTGTCTAATGATGGTTCTCGCGTTGGCATTAATTACACCGATATGAGTTATCAGGTCTGCTGTGGTCCGCTGGCAAGTTCAGGTGTGACGGGTGGGTCGCAGAGCTGGGCCGCAACTTACAGCACCACATTGGTTGAAGCAGAGGGGCGAAGATTAAGTCATATCCTCACGTTGAATCACAAAGCTTCTGAGAGCGCGGGCGCTCCTAACCGGGTCGTATTTGCTGTGGCTGGGTTAGAGTACAGCTGGCCAGGTTCACTGCGTGAAAAGGTTGGTCTAAATACCTTGGGTGTGAAAATTACGCGTGGAGAGTTATCGATCGGCGATTCCGATGCACAGGATGCAGACGCTCAGGCTGGTCGTACGGATGGCTTCTACACCAAACTCGGCTTTAATTATTCACTCCTGCAACCATTGACCGAAACCGATACGCTCTGGGTTTCGCTTATGGGACAGTGGGCATACAAAAATCTCGACTCGGGCGAGAAGTTCAGCCTTGGTGGTCCCTCTTCGATTCGAGCCTATCCTGGCGGCGAGGGTTCCGGCGACAGCGGAGCGCTTCTCACTGTCGAGCTTCGTCATACCCACTCCCAAGCTTTGCAGTCACGTCTGTTTTTTGATCAGGGCTGGTTGCGGACAAATCGCTTTCCATGGCCACCGGTGGTTGCCACTGGTGATGAAAAACCGAATTTCCTCAAGCTCGCGGGCGTAGGTGCAGGCTTAACTTGGATGCCTTGGAGTGGAGCTAAAATAGATCTAAACGTAGCGACTCGCTTGGGTACTAACCCCTTGCGCGATCCGGATGGAAAGGACTCTGACGGCACCTCTCGCGAGGTGCGTTCGTGGTTAACGCTGACACAGGCCTTTTGAGCAGTAGAGTATGAACGGTCTCAATCGCACATTTCGCATCATATGGAGCCGCACGCTTAAGCGGTTAGTTGTGTGTGGTGAGTTGGCCAAGTCACGTGGCTCTGATTCGGCGCCTACTAGAGTGGTTCGATCAAGTTCTGTTGTTCGTCGTTTCGCATTGTCAATCCTCTGTTCTGCGCTTGGATTAGCCTCTTTGGCCAGTTATGCAGATCCAGTTGCTACCGAATTACCGCAAGGAGCTCAGATTGCAGCCGGTGCAGCTGCAGTTAGCGTTGACGGAAGTAAACTGACGGTTACGCAGTCTTCCGATAAAGCCATTATCAACTGGAATAGTTTTAATATTGGTGCGCAGGCAGAAGTTCGTTTCGATCAGCCATCCTCTTCATCGGCTGTTTTAAACCGAGTTCTCGCGGCAGACCCCTCGGTTATTCAGGGTAAACTGAGCTCTAACGGGCAGGTGTTCCTGATTAACCCCAACGGAGTTCTGTTTGGTGAAACGGCCCGTGTTGATGTGGGGGCTTTAGTTGCTTCTACATTAAATATCAGTGACGAAAACTTCCTTAACGAGCACTTCAAATTTAGTGGGAATCCTGTAGGTTCGGTAGTCAATAAAGGTAGTTTGACCGGCGGTTTTGTGGCGTTGATCGGCCCTGAAGTTGATAACCAAGGCTATATCCTTGCCCGCGTCGATGACGTGGCCTTGATCGCAGGAGATTCTGTCACACTCGATCTCGATGGATCGTCTCTTGTAGCTATTGAGGTCGAGGCATCTAAGCTGCGCACGGCAGTAAAAAACTCCGGTTCCATCGAAGCACCCGAGGGTTCGGTTGTATTAACAGCGAATGCCGCCCAAAGCCTAATTGATGACCTTATCAATACGCCGCAACAGAGTGCGGACGAACTGGTATTCATAGATGGTGTTCCACAACTTGTTTCAAACTCGGGAACGATCAAGGCCCCGCAAATTGAACTCAGTGCGGGTGAGTTCGGCGCCACATCGGTCTCAGGCACGCTCGATGTAAGCTCAGACTCCGGGGTGGGCGGTACGGTAGAAGTTACCGGTAAGGCGGTGTTAATTGAAGAAACTGCAGTTCTTGATGCTACAGGTCCTCTGGGTGGTGGTGAGATTCTTGTTGGTGGTGATTGGCAAGGCACGGGCGAGACTCTGCAGGCAACCTACGCAACGGTCGAGCACGGTGCTGTTTTGGATGCTAGCGCAACAGCAAATGGAGACGGCGGCAAAGTTGTAGTCTGGTCCGATATATACGATCCCGAGTCCCGTACCATTGTTGCTGGCTCACTATTAGCAAAAGGTGGCCCGCTAAGTGGTGACGGTGGGCAGATTGAGACTTCGGGACACTTTTTAAATGTTGATCATGCTGAGGGTGACGCAAGTTCGTTTCAGGGTTTAAACGGAGAGTGGTTGTTCGATCCCTACTCCTTCAGAGTTGTGGCGAGTGCTGACGGCAGCTACACCGCCTCAGGGACGAATTACACTGCAATCAATAATGATGGCCGAGATCAAGCCGCCAGCTTGATAAGTGCGACAACGATTCAGACTGCACTGAATAACGGCAGCAACGTAATTGTTAAGAGCCTTAATGGTTCAATTATCCTAGAAACCTCAATTACCTCTACTGGCAGCGGTAATCTCACATTCAGTAGTGCAGATAACCGTTTCACCGTCCTGTTAGCGGATATAACACTCGCTGGTGGCGATCTCCTGTTTACAAGTACTAGTGGCTCAAATGCATCTCGTTTTGCTGCTGCATTCATGGGAAATAGTAATCAAACGATTACAACACAGGGTGGTTCAGTTACCTTTGGAGGCAGCGTCCTCCTTGCAAATGGTAGTGGCCTATCGATAAACACCATGGGATCCTCAACGGCAGGTGATTTGGTATTCGTAGGCGAAGTTAACTCCGCCAATCGCTTTACGCTCACCTCGGAGGCTAAATCTCTAACCGTTTGGAAAAGTGACTCTCTTTACAATGGTACTTCGTTGGCGGTAGACGCCAGCTATGCGGCTACTTTGACAAGCCTGTCTGAAAACGCCCTCGCTACTGCAGTCCTATCGATTGGCGGCTATTCTGATACCGCTTGGTTCGGTCTGGAGGAGAATCCAGCTTATGATGGTCAAAGCAGTCAATATAGATGGTGGGCTGGTCCGGAGATTGGAGATCCGCTGGGTAGTCTAAATGTTTGGGGTAGCTCGGAACCAAACAATAATACCGTTGGAGGGCTCGATGGTGCTGTGATCGGATGGGGTGATTCGACCGGTGGTTCCTATGAAAAGTGGGATGATCAAGGTGCGTCTGCTGTTCACAAGCTGCTATACGAAACTAATCTGTCTAATACGCCCCTAACGATTTATGCTGGCACAGGAACTGTCGTTTTCAATTCTGATATTGGTAGTACTCGAGGTTTGGGTAACCTAACTATCTCTTCGGCGAAGAATGTTTCGTTTAAGGGAAAAGTTGATGGGTCCTTCGGGATCGACGCTACAGTAGCTTCAGATGGAAGCTTTATATTTAACGACGCTGTCGGTTCAAACTTCGCTTTGAGTGAGATTAATATCGGATCTTCTGGACGAACCTATTTAAATAGTTCTGTCACAACCACGGGGACGCAGCACTACGCAAACGACATATACGTAGGAGTTCTCGGCGTAGAACCATTCGAAAATGGTGATTTTTCAAATGGCTTTGAAGGGTGGACTTACAGTAATACTCCGGTGTTTCTTGGCACGACGGTCATCGGAGGGTTTGCTTCGCCGGATGATACCACTTACGACCTTGATACTCAGTCCGATCGAGGATCGTTTGCAGCCTCGGGCATTAGCACAACTATAACTGAGACTGGTGTTGTGACTATGTACACCGGGAGCGGAAATTGCGCCACGGCCTTTTGTACAGTTCGCGGACCCTATTTGATAAGTGATGCCAGTGTTACTCTGGGCGTGGGAGATAGCGTCAGCTTCGATTGGAAAGCTGAATATGCTCAAGATGCATATGACGCCTACGGGTATCTTCTAAACACTCTGGATGGAACAACTATTAATCTTCTGGACTCCACAGGTACCACCACATCATCGACGAATTGGGCGACGAGTTCATATACTTTGACATCGGCTGCACAGGCAGGAAATTATCGATTTGTGTTTGTTGCCGGCTCGTACGATTTGAGTGGTGGTAGAGGGTTAGGTGGAAAGTTATCAGTCGATAATATCCAAAACACATCAGTTACCGCGAATCTATTCACCGCGCCTCCCTGCTCGAATTGTAACTTGAGTGCAAGTTCGTTCAATGCACAAAAGAGTGTCGTACTTTCAACTAACACCCTGAATTTGCAACTCTCAAGTGCTAGTGAGATTAACGGAGTAGTAAGCGGAAGTGGCGGTATAAGTTTATCAGGCACAGGCAGCCTCGTACTGAAAGGCGACAACACCTATCAGGGGACAACATCAATCTCTGCTGGAGCAACGCTGTCAATTGGAAACGGGAGTAGTGTTGGTTCGCTATCCGGCAACTTGGAAAATGCTGGAAAGGTCGTCTTCGATCGCTCTGACGCGTACGAATACGCAGGTGATATCTCAGGTACAGGTGAGATTGAAAAAGCGCTCAATACCGGTGATTTGACACTTTCGGGAGCCTTATCTTTCTCTGGCCAGACTGCTATCCGCTCGGGCAATTTAATCATCGAAAATGATGCTGCTCCCAGCCATAACAGTGAATATCTCGGACCCGGCAGCCTAATTGTTCGTCCCAAAAGCAACGACTTCAGTTCGGCCGTTAGTACAGCCAACTGGGGGTTCAATACCACGAATCCTATTGCGAATCTTACAATTGGGAACTCATCTGCTTCCGCGGACGGAACCAGCGATGCGACTGTTACTTTAGGAAGTGAAACAGTTGTCTCCGGGGGTGTTTGGCTTTTTGGTAACGATGTGGCTATTGCTGCAGACGTCACTGCACAAACAATCAATATAAAGGCCTCTGATAGTATTTATATAAACTCAGCGATGCTGGACACTTCCGGTGTCATTAGCCTGGTGTCTGACTATGATAGTTCTGGCGCCGGGAGTATCGAGGTTTTCAGCTCCAACTTGAGTTCCGGTGGTGGGAACATCACCTTCTCAGGGGGCAGCTCAGGAACTGGATTCGCGCAGGGCACCAATACCGAACAAGGCACCAGGAGTATCTATCGAGGTGTGACATTCGACCAGTCAACGATCGATGCATCGGGCACCTCAACTGGCGGTGATATCCTCGTAAAGGGCCGTGGTTTACAGACTGGTAGTACGGACTACAGCCTAGGCGTAGAGTTACTCCGTGATGTCACTATTCGTACCAATAAGGATGGCGCGATTACTATTTATGGCGAGGGTGGAGCGCACTCGGGTAGTCACTTTGCTGCTGGCATAAACTTACATAGAGCCAACGAAATCATCACCGAAGCTGGTGCTATTATTTTGGACGGTAAGGCCTACGCCACTGGTACCACTAGCTACTATGGTATTAACTTTGATACCTACGCCAGCGATGCTGCTAATGCTATTTACTCCCAGTCTGGAAATATTACTCTTAGCGGTTCCGACGGTGGCGCCGGAAGTTATGGTGTCGGAGTACATACCAACGCGAAGCCTGTTTATCTTGGGTGGGATGGGTCTGGCGTATCGCCAACCATAACGTCTGGAACGCTAACGATTTCCGGTGAGGCAATTAACCTCAGTTCGAACATCTCTGTTTCGGCAGCAGACGTCAAATTCAACACGGCTTCAGCCTCTACCTTTGGGGGTACTATCAATGGCATCTCTCAGCTAACTAAATTAGGCACGGCAAGTCTAACTCTGTCGGGTGCGAGTAGTTACAGCGGTGATACGAACGTATCCGCAGGTGGCTTGATTTTGACACATGCGGATGCGCTTGGCGCGATAACAGGGGATACTAACGTAGCATCGGGTGCCACCCTAGACGTTCGCGGTGTCACGTTGGCGGCCGAGCCAATTACCCTCAATGGCGGTACATTAGCCACATCTAGCGGTAACTCAGTAGTTTCCGGTTCGGTTACCCTGACAGCAAACTCATCTATTTCAATTACGGGTACTCAGCTTCTCGCTAGTGGGGTCATTTCCGGTGACTACGCTCTTTCATTATCTGGGTCCGGCAAGTTCATAGCAGCCGCTTCAAACACCTTCTCAGGCACGCTTACGATCGCATCCGGCTCGACCCTGCAAATCGGAAATGGTGGAACTTCGGGCAGTTTAGTCGCGGACGTCATAAACAACGGCACCGTCCAATACAACCGCAGCGACAGTCTAGAGCTAACAAGCGATATCTCCGGAAATGGTGCACTCCGCCAGAGCGGTAGCGGTGTCTTAGTGCTCACAGGGAATAATACATATACCGGCGGCACAACCATCGATAGTGGATCTATTTTGCAAATTGGTGCGGGTGGCAGCGGGGGATCAATAAGCGGTTCAATAGCTAACGCAGGAACACTTGAGTTTAAACGCAGCGGTAGCCTAAGTTATGGCGGCATTATATCGGGTACTGGTCAGGTCAAAGTGACAGGGTCCGGTACGATCAGTTTATCAGGGGCTAACACCTACACTGGGGCCACCTACGTGTCTGGCGGTGAGTTGCGAATCAGCGGTGATGGTGTGCTTGGAAACGAAAATTACACCTCGGTGCTTGATGTCTCTGCGGGTGCATCTTTGGTATTTGCCAGTACTGCAAACCAGACTGTCGCGAAGCTGCAGGGTGCAGGTGCGTTTGGAGTTTCTGGGTCTGGGGAGTTCACTCTGAGCGGTGATCAGGCCTTTGCTGGGGATATTAGTGTTGGACAGTTAATGGTGCTGGATAACGGCACTAACAATAATATTTCAGGTATTGGTAATGCCAACGCTATAACTATCAATAATGGCGGTACGATTGAGCTTGCTGGATCGAACAACAACTCATTTATCGGTAGCCGGCGCAGTGGTGGTCCCGCTATATCCATATTAACAGGCGGGCTTTTAACCACAGCTAATGATTCGACAGTAAGAACATTTCATCTTGGCACGGATCTTACTTTGGCCGGAGGGGAGTTGGGTTGGGGACAGTCAGGTTCGCAATATGTCTCCCAGTGGGGTACTTGGAATGTTAACGGTGATATCTATGTCACTGAGAATTCGA
>JABXHP010000171.1 GCA_013373575.1 Oceanospirillaceae bacterium
GAGAAATGGCCGGTCGTCATTAATTGAGGTCCGGAGCAGATCAATCAAAAAAGACGCCTCTTCTAGGTTATCGGGACGAACTTTCAACATTACGAGTTCTCCGCTAGTTATACCGTTACAGACTAACTTATGTCTTTATCGGCAAACGATACTATGTAAGCGCATACATTTTAAAGCTTAATATCGTACATCTAAGCAATTTGTCCAAATTGACCTGCTCCCTTGTGCGGGGCTCTGCAGTGGTAAACTAAAACTAGCTTATTGAGATGCAGAGGTTGCAGTTCGGCTTGCGAACCTTTCGTGACTTAACTCTCTGACGTGCTGGTGGCTCTGCCGTGGCAGCGGGCGTGATGATCAAATTTGTTGGTTGATAGTCACCATTCTAGAAAAAGCCGAGTTTTTGCTCGGTTTTTTTTCGTCTGAAATTCGCCTAGATTGACTATAGTTATCAGATGGGTCTCTAAGTAGGAGTGCGTTGCGTGCTTTTGTCGCAGCAGGAGTTTGGCAGATTGAACGTGTTATTGCTGGAGAGCAGTGGCCCTATGCGTTCGGCTATCTTCTATATGCTGCAGGATCTCGGGGTACAAAAGTTGACTGTGGAGAGCCTCAGTCGGCGTGTTCTTGAGATCCTTGATGAGCAGAGCTTTGATATTGTGCTTCTTGGGCATAACGGGCGTGATGCGACGACTGGAGTTCAGCTGTTGGAGGAGGCCCGCTATCGCGGCTACATGCGTCCAACCTCTGGCTGGATATTGATGACCTCGGATAGCTCTCAAGAGCTGATCCTGCATGCCATTGATAGCCATCCAGACGAGGTGATCGCCAAGCCGTTTAGTCGCAGTGAGCTTGGTGAAAGAGTGAGCGCTCTGATTCGGCGCAAGCGTGCCTTGAGGCCCGTAGATGAAGCGCTGGAGCGCGAAGATTACCGCGCGGTGGTGGCAGCATGCCGTAAGATACCGCGCTTTGATTCTGTCTATCCTGAGGCATCGTTGATTCGCGCCAGAGGCTTGATGCAGCTAGGCGAGGCTCCTGCAGCTGTGCAGCTATTGGAGTCACTCTATTGGGAAGCGCCGGATAAAGAGCTTGGTGCTGCATTAGCTCAGGCTTACACGGCAGTGCACCGCCTCGATGAGGCCGAAAAAATTTTGGCAGAGTTGCTTGAGAACTATCCCTTGTTCATGCAGGCCTATGACCTGCTGGCAAAGGTACAGGAGTTACAAGGCGAGATAGACGAGGCGAGGGAGACGTTGCTGCAAGCTACCGCACATGCGCCGCTAGGTGTGCCCAGACAGATGGAGTTGGGGCGAGTGGCTACCCAGAGTAAAGCCCTCGACGTAGCCCGGTCTGCTTACAAACGTACAATCAGCCTGAGTAAGCACAGCTGCTATCGTAGCCCCGATCCTCACCTGCGTCTGGCCAATATAGCCAGACTTCAACTGCAGTCGATACCGGAGAGAGCGCAATCTGCAGTTGCCAGGGAGATCAAAGAGATACTTCAGCAAGCGCAGAGAGAGTTTCCTGGGGATGAGGCTTTAAAGGTGAAATCAGAGCTCGTTCTTAATGAGGCCTATCTAGCGATGGGTGATTTAGATGCTGCCTCGAAGGCGCTATCGCGCGCAGACAGCATCAATAGTGGGCTGGAGAAACCACTCAATCTCAATCTCGAGAAAGATCTACTCAATAATGATCCCGTCCCAGTACTTCAGCCTCTAAGGGTTTCAGAGCCAGCGGTTGCAGTAGAAGAGACGAAGCGAGATCCGCAAAAGTCGGCCAAGGTCAATCGAATTGGTATCAAGCACTACTTAGCGGGCAAGCCCTCACAGGCGATACGCTATTTTGGTATGGCGACTGAGTATGACCCCAGTAATTCGATGGCATATCTCAATCTAGCCCAGCTATTTTTGGAATCGGCTCGTGATGATAGCAAGCGGCGTGATGAGCGCCTTCGCATGGTCGATCGCTATTTGCGGCTGACTCAGCGCATGGAGTTAGGAGTAGAGGAGAGGCAGAGGCAAGAGACGCTTAAATTCCTCAGAGAGACTCCGATATTGAAGTTACCCAAAGGGTCTCTTGCCGTTTTGCTGCAGTAGTGCGCATTTAGCGGTAGACATAAACATCTAGAAATACCTCTTCTGCCTCCTCTATTTTTTGAAGCTTATCTATCACGGCGTCGGTAAGTTGCTTGCCTTTGGGTAGAAGCAGTATCGAGCGATTGTTGAAAAGGTCGCGTGAGAGCGTCATCCCTCTGGTTAGCTTGGCGGTTGAGAGAACACGCTCATCCTTCTCCACTACCTCCTCATTCAGTTGCGGAATAACCACCTGTAGTGCGGCGACAACTGCGGGATCGTAGACGTAGCCTGATGCGCGCTCAATCTCTTTGAGTGCGGAGAAGGATGAGAGTCGACCCTTCTGCATGATGCCGTTTATTATGCGCACGTAGTCACGCGAGACGCTGAGGATTCGAGCGGCGATGGGGATGTCGTCACCTTTGAGCTGTTCAGGTGTGCCTTTGCCATCGAAGCGTTCAAATTGGTAGCGTATGGCCGTGGCCGCAGCGCTCAGATGTGTCGCTGGAGCCATTGCTTGAGTCGCATAGCTTGGGTGCGTCTGGTAGATGCGGCGCTCATCTTCACTTAGCTCGTACCAAGGTTTGGAGTGCAGGCTGGAGTCCATACAGAGCAATCCAAGATCGCTGAGGATGCCCGCTAGTCTAATCTGGCCAATAATCTCCTTGTTTAAGCCTAACTGCTGCGCGATAAGTGCCGTTAGCTTACCGGTGAGTATCGCCATATCACCGCCAAGTTGTTCGCTTAAACTCAGCAGGTTGTAGAAGATGCGAGCTGTAGCTCGCTGTGACTCGCGTAGACTAACTAGACTCTTCTCTAATCGCTGGTTAGATGCGTTTAGCTCCGCGGTGCGCTCTTCTACCTTGATCTCAAGACTACCATTGAGCGTTTGCAGCTCAGCATTTTTCTGGCTTAGCTCTGCTGTGAGACGGATATTCTCCTTCTTCAGCGCGTGGCGCTCTAGCTCCTGGCGCACCGCCGCGATCAGTTCCGAATTCTCCCAGGGTTTGCGCAGGTATCTGTCGAGACCACCTAGATTGATGGCGCTCTGTAGTAGGTCACTGTCGGTGTAGCCAGTGAGGAGGATTCTGGCGGGGTCGAGTTCGAGGCGGCGCACCTCTGCTAACAACTCTGCACCATTCATTCCCGGCATGCGCATATCGGTAATAAGTAAGTCGACATCATGACTCTTGAGAATCTCTAGCGCATCGGTGGCGGATGTTGCGGTCAGCACCTTATCCTCCCGTCGAAGAACTCGTTTTAATGAGTTAACAATGTGCTCTTCGTCATCGACGCAAAGGATGGTGGATTGTCTACGCGGAGTGTCGTTCTCTTCGCTCATTCGATCTCACTATTTGGCAGAAAAAGAAAAATGTAACTATTCTGCAAGAAATGACATTTACACCGTTTTTTTGGTCTATGCTTTTTACAGACAAGAATAAGTGGTCTAATTAACTAAGAGTATTAGACCACACCATAACAATAACGCTCAAAGTACGAATAAACCATATTTATGAAGACATTAAGTACGGGCGAGATCGCCAAACTATGTGATGTGAACCTTCGGACTGTCATTCGCTGGATCGAACGCGGTGCCTTGAAGGGGTTTAAGTTACCTGGGCGCGGTAATAACCGCGTACGGGTTGAAGATTTCATCGCCTTTCTCGTTGAGCATGATATCCCGATCCCGCCGGAACTGGCAGGTGATGATAATCGCAGAGTCCTTATTGTTGACGATGAACCCGCTATTGCCCGCTCAATTCAGCGAGTGCTTCGCAGCAACGGCTTTGTCACCGACGTCGCAGTGGACGGGTTCCAAGGCGGTACGAAATTAATGAAGGATCGTCCCGTACTTATGACACTCGACCTCAGTATGCCGGGGTTAAGTGGCTATGATGTACTGAGTTTTGTGCGTGAAACTCCTGAAATAGCGGGTACTAAAATCATCGTCATTTCTGCGCTGGGTAGTGACGCACTGCAGAAAGCGATGGATATTGGAGCGGACGCCGTGCTGACCAAACCCTTTGACAACGATCAGTTGCTGGAGTGCGTAAGTAGCCTCGTTGGAGTTCAGCCCCGCGGTGTCCTCGAAGAGGATTAATTTGAGCTCTGGCAGGGGCGCTGTCTGTGCAACGCAAATTACTTCTAGTTGATGACGAAGTCGGAATCCTACGTGCGCTACGTCGTCTGTTTCGCAAGGCCGGCTATGAAATTTTTATAGCAGAGAGCGCTGAAGAGGCGCTTGCTCTGCTTAAAGAGAATGAGATACCGGTAATTCTCACCGATTTTCGTATGCCTGGGGCAGACGGTGGCACCCTTCTCGCGCGAGCAACAGAGATAGACCCAGCATGCGTCGGCATGATTCTGAGTGGGTATGCTGAACTTAAGCAGGTTCTCGGTGCGTTCAATTCTGGTGTTGTTCATCGCTTTATCTCCAAGCCTTGGGCCGATACTGAATTGCTCGAGCATGTCGAAAATGCATTTGATGTGGCTTTTCAAAAGCGGCTGGACCTCGATTTAGATCGTCACGGCTTACTTAGTGAAGTCTCTTCGAAATTCAGCCGCCACTATCCGCTTAACTTTGTTGATCTGCTCAGCCAAGAGGCTGCATATGGTCTGGTCGCGGTAGAGTTTGCCTCGCCGCGTGTTCTGGTGTGCACGGATGAGCTGAATTCAGGGTCTGCACTGGCGCGGTTGATTACTGAGTTGCTTGAGTCGATGCCGGCGGCGACAAAATTTTGTCACTGGAGCGGATATACGGTGGTGCTGTGGGCAGCAGAGTCGGAGATGCCTGAAGTTATGCGGCAAGTGGACGCTTTTTCTGCTCGACTCGTTGCAACAGGTCCCCAAGAGAAGGCTTTGCGTTACGTGGCGCTGGAACGTCCCACTGGTTTGGGCGCCGACCAAATGCGTGAGCTTCTTCTTAAGCTGGCACAGCATGATTACGAGGATGAAGCCTTTGCTCAAAGCATCTGGAACTCGCTGCTGGACGGCGATTTAACACGCTCGCTGGTAGATGCGGTTGACGCGAAGGCCTTCCGCGTCGTCTTCCAGCCGATCTGCAGCGATCAGGATGAGCTTGTTGCCGTAGAAGCGCTACTTCGCTGTGAAGCGTTAGCCCAAGCCAAGGTCACACTCGTCTCGTCAATCCGCCAGATAGATCTACTCGGCTACAGTGAGCAGTTCACTGAAATTCAATTGAAGGTGGCTTTAGAACAGTTTGCCTCCCTCAATCTACCGGAAACGGTTAAGTTGGTTCTCAACTTCTCGTTGCGCCAGTTAAGTGCTCAGGGCTTACGCACAACGATTGAACGTCAGTTAGAGCACTACAAATTGCCACTGTCGCGATTGAGTATCGATGTGGGTGAATCCGCAATTAAATCCAAGATTCCGCAGTGTGTGGAGAATCTGGATTGGTTTCGCTCGGTGGGGGTCGCGCTTACTTTGGATGATCAAGGCTCCGCGCAAGCTTACTTGAACAGCGAAGAGACACTCAAGGTTGATGCTGTGAAACTAGACCGTGCCTTTTTGCACGACCTAGATACCCAGAGTAATCGTCAGGAGATGCTGGTTAACCTCTGCGATCGAATATTGGAGCGTGACAAACGTCTCAGTTTTGAGGGGGTTGAGAACGCTGAGCAGCTTAAGTTCATACGTACACGCTACAACTTCTCCTATCAGGGGTGGGCGTTGTCCAAACCATTGAGTAATGAAGAGCTCCTTGCTTGGTATGCCTCAAAGGCGGATGTATGACTCAGTTGAGTGAGCAACCCGTACTCATTTTCGCTGATCCTGAGCCGGCCATTTTGCGCTCGGCCCGTCGTGTTCTGCATCGTGGACACTCCGATTGGGAGCTACACTTCTGCGATTCTATCGACGACGCTGTAATGCTTGCAGGCTCCTCTACTCCTTGGATTCTAGTGTTAGATGAGTCCCTGCTAGGTGCAGACCTCACTGAGGCGCATGCTCTGTTCGAGCGCGCCCCCTATGCTCTGCGTGTCATTCTCAGCTCCTCATCGCAAGAGAATATTTTGTACGGAAGTACGCGTATCGCCCATTTGGTTTTGCCCAAACCCTTCAAGAAAGAAGACGTAGAGACGGTTCTGCAGCGTGCCATCAACTGTGCTCAGTTAGATTTGAGTCCAGAGTTGCGCTCTTGTATCGCTTCGCTGAAATCTCTACCGCTTTTGCCGGAGGTTTACCGGCAGGTTTCCGAAGAGTTAGACAAAGAGGA
>JABXHP010000033.1 GCA_013373575.1 Oceanospirillaceae bacterium
AGCATCATCGTTATGGAACAGTCTTTTCACGGACGTACGCTGGCGACGCTAAGCGCGACCGGCAACCGTGCCATTCAAGCGGGGTTCGAGCCGCTGGTCAGCGGCTTTGTGCGTGTGCCTTTCGATGATATCGAGGCGGTGTGTAAAGTGGCGGAGAACAATCAGAGTGTAGTAGCCGTGCTAGTTGAGCCGGTCCAAGGCGAAGGTGGCGTACATGTACCTAAAGCAGGCTACCTGAAGGCGCTGCGTGAGATCTGCGATCAGCAAAACTGGCTACTTATGCTAGATGAAGTACAGACAGGCAACGGGCGTACCGGCAGTTACTTTGCATTCCAGCAAGAGGGGATCACCCCGGATGTTGTGAGCACCGCGAAGGGGCTGGGTAATGGTATGCCCATCGGAGCCTGCCTGGCGCGTGGCGACGCTGCGAAAGTGCTCGGCCCCGGTTCACATGGTTCTACCTACGGCGGCAACCCGTTGGTGTGCGCCGCTGCGCTAGCGGTGTTTGATACCATCAAGGCGGATAACCTCGCCAAGAATGCAGCAGAGCGAGGTGAGTGGATTCGCCAAGCGCTGCGTGAAAAATTGGCTGACGTGTCACAACTTGTTGAAGTGCGTGGTAAAGGCTTGATGATTGGCGTGCAATTTAGCGAAGCGATCACAGAACTTGGCAAACTGGCGCTAGACAACCAGTTGCTACTAAACATTAATGGTGGTGGTAAGGTTATCCGCCTGCTACCACCACTAACAATCTCTGAAGCGGAAGCAGCGGAGCTGGTGGATCGTGTGAGCGATCTGGTAAAACAGCTATTTGCCTCTAAACAGAACTAAACCTAACAAAACAACGGGAACCGCGAGTCATATTGTACTGGCGGATTATTTATTTTATGAGCACCAGACATTTTCTGACGCTGCTAGATCTGACCCCTGCAGAACTACAGGGTATTATTGAACGCGCCGTTGAACTGAAGCGCATGCGCAACGCGGGCGAAGTATATGAGCCTTTGAAGAATCGCGTTATGGCGATGATTTTCGAGAAAGCCTCTACCCGCACCCGCGTCTCTTTTGAAGCCGGCATGGCCCAGTTCGGCGGCCATGCAATGTTCCTATCACCGCGCGATACACAGCTTGGCCGCGGTGAGCCCGTTGAAGATAGCGCTCGAGTCATCTCCAGCATGGTCGATGTGGTGATGATTCGCACATTCAGCCACGAAACCGTTGAAACCTTCGCAAAGCACTCTCGTGTACCCGTAATTAACGCGCTGACAGATGACTACCACCCTTGTCAGTTGCTAGCTGACATGCAGACCTACTACGAATTCCGCGGTTCGATTAAAGGCAAGACGGTAACTTGGGTTGGTGACGGCAATAACATGTGTCACTCCTATATCAACGCAGCACGCCAGTTCGATTTCAAACTCAACGTTGCCTGCCCCGCCGACTTCGCACCCAACGCTGATCTCGTCGCGGCTAACGCAGATCGCGTCGCACTGTTTGAGAGCCCTGAAGAGGCCGTCAAAGGGTCTGATCTCGTTGTCACTGATGTTTGGGCATCAATGGGGCAAGAGGATGAGAGCCGTCAGCGTCAGCGCGAGTTCCGAGGCTATCAGGTTAGCCCTGAATTGATGGATCTTGCTCACACCGATGCACTTTTTATGCACTGTCTGCCAGCGCACCGCGGCGAAGAGGTGAGCGAAGATATGATGGAAGATCCTCGTTGCGTAGCCTTCCCTGAAGCGGAAAACCGTTTACACGCACAGAAGGCGCTGCTGGAGTTCCTTCTGACACGCTGAGCTGACTCACTCAAGGGTGAATAGCGGCACTTGAACGAAATTAATATTGAGCTGTTCAAAGTGCCGCTCTGTACTATACTGGCTTCGGGACCCAATCTCGGAAAGCTGGTTATGATCGAACTTCGACATCTGAAAACTCTCGCCGCCCTGCGTGATGCGGGCAGCCTTGTTGACGCTGCCGACCGCGTACACCTTACACAATCTGCGCTATCACATCAGATTAAGGATCTAGAGGAGCGACTCGACTGCTCCCTCTTTATCCGTAAAACCAAACCGATCTGCTTTACCAGTGCCGGGCAGCGCCTGTTGACGCTGGCAGATGATATTTTGCCTATGATCCGCAATGCTGAGCGGGATATCGCTCGCCTAGCCGGCGGAGAAGCGGGACGACTCAATATATGCATTGAGTGTCACAGCTGTTTTGATTGGCTCATGCCAACAATTGATCACTTCCGCCAGAACTGGCCTGAAGTAGAGATGGATCTCTCTACAGGGTTCAGTTTTCAGCCGCTACCAGCACTGGCTCGAGGCGATCTGGACTTGGTGATAACCTCCGATCCGGAACCACGCAGCGGCATCCATTACGAGCCGCTGTTCAGTTATGAGTCCCTACTTGCAATCAGCCGGCAGCATCGCCTAGTGGCGCGCAAATACATTCAACCACAAGATCTGGCACAGGAGACGCTCATAACCTACCCGGTTGATACTAGCCGCCTCGATCTATTTACGCGCTTTCTCGACCCCGCCAATGTAGAAGCGAGTGAAATTCGTACTGCAGAACTGACCGTAATGATGATGCAACTTGTCGCCAGCGGCCGCGGCGTGGCTGCACTACCAAACTGGGCCATGCATGACTATCTGGAGCGTGAATTCATCCAGGCACGTCCGCTCGGTGAGAAGGGCCTCTGGTGCACACTCTACGCTGCAATCCGGGAAGATCAGCGTGACAGCGAATTCATGCTCGATTTCCTCAATACCGCCCGTGATGTCAGCTTTCACAACCTTAAAGGGATACGTTCAGCTCAACGAGAAGAGACTCAATCCTGATCGATTTAGTGTCAAAGGCTCCTCTAGATGGAACACTCCCTGTTTGAACAACTCCTGCTGATTCTAATAGCTGCTGTGGTTGCAACGACACTCTTCCGGCGTGTCAGCCTCCCCCCTATTCTCGCCTATCTCAGCATTGGCGCGCTGATTGGCCCCTACGCCCTAGGTTACGCCGACCCACATGAGATGGAGCTAATGTCAGAGCTTGGCGTGGTCTTCCTGTTGTTCATGCTGGGGCTGGAGTTCTCGCTACCAAAGATGATTGCAATGCGCCACACCGTGCTTGGTGTTGGATCTATGCAGGTACTAATCACCTCAGCTCTTCTAATAGCCGTTGGCCTCGGTTTTGGACTGAGTCTTAGCACTGCAATCGTAATTGCAGGCGCCCTAGCCCTCTCATCGACAGCGATAGTTACGCGCGAGCTGATAAGGCTCGGACAGCTCAGCGAGAAACATGGTCAACTCGCCTTCGGCATACTTTTGTTCCAAGATATTGCTGCAGTAGCGTTTCTGATATTAGTACCTAGTCTGGGCGAGACGAGCGCGGAGGTAGGACAGCCTCTCTGGCTAGCACTACTTCAAGGTGCCGGGCTACTGCTACTACTTATGCTCCTTGGCCGCACCCTGCTGCCGGCGCTGTTCCACGAAATTGGGCACGCCCGCTCAGATGAGCTCTTTGTATTGGTAGCACTGGTCACCGCACTGGCAGCAGCCTGGCTAACTCACGCAGCGGGACTCTCTATGGCGCTAGGAGGCTTCCTTGCTGGAATGATGCTGGGTGAGAGCCACTTCCGCCACCAACTAGAGAGTGATATCCGCCCCTTCCGAGACGTTCTATTGGGGCTCTTCTTCGTCACCGTTGGTATGCAGCTGAACCTCTGGGTAGTGCTGCACAACTGGCACTGGATACTCCTGATGACCCTTGGACTGATACTCACGAAAACCCTGCTGATCACCCTAATTGCGGGGCGCATGCGCGCAGACTACCCCACCGCTATGCGCTCTGGTTTAAGCCTGGCACAGGGGGGTGAATTTGGTTTCGCACTGCTCGCGCTAGCCTTGAGCCACCAACTGGTAGACAGCGAGCTCAACGCTCTAATTGTCTCCACCATAATCTTCAGCATGATTCTGACGCCGGCACTGATCAACTATAACGCCGAGATTATCGAACGCATATTCGGGCGCAAAGCGGGGCAAGAGGAGCCTCAAGGAACGCCAGATATTGAGAGTGCGACTGCTGATTTGCACGATCTATCCGGGCACGTGATTGTCTGCGGTTTTGGCCGTGTTGGACAGATCGTGGCGCGCTTCCTTCGTCAAGCAAACCTACCCTATGTCGCAATCGAT
>JABXHP010000046.1 GCA_013373575.1 Oceanospirillaceae bacterium
GGAAAGATATCCAAGGCCCGGCTTGAGCGACTGGTCGAAGAGATTAAGGCCGTTTTGGACTATGCTATAACCCGTGGCGGTACCACTCTGCGGGATTTTCTCGCCTCAGATGGAAAGCCCGGCTACTTTGCCCAAGAGCTCTCCGTGTATGGACGCGGGGGCGAACCCTGCAAGCAGTGCACTAAACCGCTGAAGGAAGTGCGCCTCGGGCAGCGATCAACAGTATTTTGCACTCAGTGCCAGCGGTAATCCTTTGACCCCAAGTCTGCTTCAAGTTCTACCCAACTCAGAAAAATACCAAGAGAGCCTACGTAAGGGACTCGGCATTGAGGGTGACTTAGAGTTGCGCGAGTGCTGGTTGTTTGAAGAGCAGTTGCACGTAGAGGTTTACCCACTCAAGCACTCTGCCCCAACGCTGCTCTTTCTCCCCGGGATTGGAACCTACGTCGAGCTCTATGCAGAGTTTCTAACCGCCCTGCACAATAGCGGCTTCAATGTTGTGGCCGTTGACCCGCCGGGACACGGTTTCTCGCACGGTTCACGCGGCCGATTCGAAGTTACCAGTTTCGCCGAACAGTTATCGCGCTTAATTACCGCCTTTGAACCGCGATTTAGTGGTAGCTGGGGTGTCTATGGCTACTCAATTGGTGCTGTAAGTGCGCTGGCACTGGCGGAGCGTGACACCCGTATCGAGTCCGCCATCTGCGGCACCCTTCTACTCAGCGAATACCCTCCGGACTTGGTGCATGCACTGGGCTGGTCCTGGACCTCATTAAGTGCGGTTTGGTTTCCGAGTGTCTGTGTACCTCTGCGCAGCTTTATCGACTTCGAAACACTACTGGGCAACCACCCGGCAGGCCGTTGGATCAACCAGGATCGTCGAATTGTTTTTGACTACCCGCTGGTCACTCTGGCAAACCTATTCTCCCACCGTTGCGGCATTCTGCGGCGGCGCTACGGCTTCGATCTCACTATTTTGCAGGGCGACTGCGACGAAGTTCTCTCTATTGATTACGCTCAGCGCATCAAAGAGGAGTCAGAGCACCCCGTGCGTCTCGATGTCATAGCCAGTGCAGGCCATATGCTTCCTTGGGATGATCCTGAGGAGCTGGCCGGGCGAGTAAGAGAAGCGTTCGACGCTCGCAAGTGAGCCTGCATTCGCACATCGATTGCAAGCGCATCGAAGAAAACCTGCCTACACTGCAGAGGCGACTCAACAATGACAGGAGTTACTCCAATGGCAACATACGAATGTAAAGTGTGCGGTATGTCGGTAAACGCAACCTGCGGCAAATGCGATGCACCACTGGTCAACGGCACGCTCACCCTTGAGGATGGCACTGTGGTGCAGATCTCTTCGTGCCCAAATGGTCACGGTAAGATCAAATCACCACTGTGCTGTGGTCAGGATATGACCTGTACGCTGGGCGAGTAAGCTACACCTTGGCGGTCAGCGCACGCTGTGTCTGATAGACCCCGACTACAGTAATTGCGATGCCCGCCAAAGCCAGAGCTGATAGCTGCTCATCAAACAGGATCCACGCCTCTAGCGTAGTCGCCAAAGGCACCAGATAGAAGTAGCTCGCAACTTTAGCGGACTCGCCTTCGCGAATCATAAACAGAAGCAGCAGTATCGCACTGACCGACAAGCCAAATACGAGCCAAGCAAGCGCCCCCACTAGATGAGGATCCCAGACTATTTCTCGGGTCTCAAAACCAAAGGTGAGCAGCCCCATCCAGATCGCCGTTGCGACATACTGTACAAATGAGGCGGTGAGCAGATTTACACCCGCACCAAAGCGTTTCTGATAGAGCGTACCGATTGTGATACTAAATAGTGCAACTAAGGTAGCCACAATCGCTCCGGGGTGGACGACAAACTGCTGATTGAACACACCTGAGCCGAGCACCAAAACCACACCCACTAGCCCAAGCCAGAGCCCTACCCAGCCCCGCATGCTGAGCGACTGGCCGAAGATGTAACGGCTTAGAAAAGCGGTCAACAAGGGCTGCAGACCCACCACGATTGCGGCAACACCAGCCGGCAGATCAAGTTTTATCGCCGCAAATACACCGCCAAGATAGCCTGCATGGATCAGACTTCCCGTTACAAGCTGGTGACCACTCTGCTTGAGCGATGGCCATTGCGATTTGAACCAGAGAATGAGCCCCAGAAATGCCAGCAAGGTAAGTAGCATGCGGATGAAGAGGAAATTGAACGGCTCAATATACGGCAACCCCCAACGTGCGCCGATGAAGCCAGTACTCCAGAGTCCGACAAATAAAAAGGGAACGGCACGGGTGAAGTTATGGGAGAGGTGCATTGAAATCATCCTAAAAACGAAGAGCCCGCAGTCAGACTAGCTGAGTGCGGGCTCTTTTAGAGGCAGAATCAATTACTTGATCTTAGCTTCTTTGTAGATAACGTGCTTGCGTACAACAGGATCGTATTTTTTGAATTCGAACTTGTCTGGAGTGTTACGCTTGTTCTTATCTGTGGTGTAGAAGTGACCTGTACCAGCAGAAGAAACCAGTCGGATCTTTTCGCGTGCGCCTTTAGCCATGATCTAGCTCCTTTTGCTTAAACTTTGTTGCCGTTTGCACGGACTTCAGCAAGAACGGCATCGATACCTTTCTTGTCGATGATGCGCATGCCTTTAGAAGATACGCGCAGACGAACGAATTTGTTTTCGCTCTCTACCCAGAAACGGTGCCAATGCAAGTTAGGCAGGAAACGACGACGTGTTTTGCGCTGTGAGTGAGAAACGTTGTTTCCCGTTACTGGGCGCTTACCAGTAACCATACATACTCGAGACATTTTAAAACCTCAGTTAATAATGTTTTCTTTTACTCTGTCAGATATTTATTGACCACCAACTTTCGCTTCCTATTGAAAGCAAAAAACCTTGGCAATCTCAGGCGGAGCGTCCGAAAACGAGACAAAAATCCCGTACCAATGAGACAGAGGCGCGCATAATACAGAAGTGTCAGGCGCTGCGCCACTCTTTTTGTTCACTTTTTCACCAGTCATAGGCAATCAACGTGTTAAAGCCAGCCGCGTTCAGCGAACGAGACACTGGTTCCACTGCCAATCACCAGATGGTCGAGGACACGAATATCAACCAGTTCCAACGCCCGTTGAATACGCTCGGTAATCTGCCGATCCGCCAGCGAGGGTTCAGCAACGCCAGAGGGGTGGTTATGTGCCAGAACCACAGCCGCCGCCCCGCGCTGCAAAGAGGCACTCACCACCTCACGTGGGTAAACAGCGGCGGCGTCGATAGTGCCGCTAAACAGAACCTCCCAGCCTATAACGCAGTGCTGTGTATCGAGATAGAGCAGACCGAAGTGTTCACGACTCTTCCCAACCAGTTGATGCTGGATAAAATCTCTAACCTGATCGGGCGTAGTTAGCGCGCTGCCTCTAGATAGACGTTGGCCCACAGCTCGACGCCCAAGTTCGCGCGCAGCCTGCAAGAGTACATAACGAGCATCACCCGCCCCATCCAGCTGTTTGAAGGTGCTGCGGTCCAGCGCCAACAGTGCAGCAATACTCTGCTGCTGATGCAGCCAGCGCCTGGCTAACTCAACGGCATTGCACCCCGGTAGCCCCTGCCCTATAAAGAGAGCAATCAGCTCTGCATCGCTAAGTGCTTCTGCCCCCTGCGCCAGCAATCGTTCACGCGGCCGCTCAGTGGCTGGCCAATCCTGAATTTTCATCTGCACCTCCATGTGCGTTGCTCAAAATTCAGTATAGATGCTATTCTCCCCTTCCTAACCATTTCAGCTATGACTGGGCTTTCGGGGTATGCATAGACTTACTAACCGCAATATTTTGCTAGGAATCACCGGCGGCATTGCGGCCTACAAGAGCGCAGAGCTTACGCGTGCTCTCGTGGGTGCCGGCGCCAACGTGCGAATTGTACTTACGCCTGCAGGCGCTGAGTTCATAACGCCACTGACACTTCAGGCGTTATCGGGAAA
>JABXHP010000008.1 GCA_013373575.1 Oceanospirillaceae bacterium
CGATAAAGACATAAGTTAGTCTGTAACGGTATAACTAGCGGAGAACTCGTAATGTTGAAAGTTCGTCCCGATAACCTAGAAGAGGCGTCTTTTTTGATTGATCTGCTCCGGACCTCAATTAATGACGACCGGCCATTTCTCGCTGGCTGTCTACTCAAAGAACATCATGAGAGTTTTACTAACCCACAACCCAAGCTAGTTGAGGAGATTTACCAAGTCGGTGGTATTGACGAAGATGGTGAGATCTACAGAGGGGTTGTTGCGGTAATGCCTAGGTTGCCTTCGGAGGACCTCAAAGGTTGCATTAGTACCATTAATTCGCTTTTGGCCGAAAAACCGTTTTTCTTCGAATCTCGCCGATCAGCTGCTCAAATTTGGCCCCATAAAACACTAGAGGACCGGGTTATAGATACCTCACTTTTTGCTCTAGCAGGCTACCGAATCCCTTCATCACTGAGTTTGATAACCAGCTATACGGGCACTGAAAAAGTAGACGGGAGGGAAGTTGAGTGATTGGAGTTGCATGGCTAACCGTAGAGGAAGCACTACTGCATAATGTTGTTAGACAGCTTGCCGATGCCCCTTACTTTGATTGAAATTACAGCAGCATTGATGGAAATGTCACCTTAGCAGTTGGTAACGCTAACACAGATACCAGACTGGCATTGACGAGAATTACATTAACCTTTGTGCCAATGCCCACTCAACGAAAGCACGAAGATACCTCCAATATCTGGGCGTACAGTAACGGTTTAGAAACATGAACAATCAAAACTCTCTAGATAAAAACAAAATCAAAATCCTGCTGCTGGAAGGCGTACACCAATCAGCTGTGGATACGTTTCAAGCCCAAGGTTACACCAACATTGAGTTCCACACTGGCTCTCTGCCAGAAGAGGAGCTTCTGGAGCGAATCGCGGACGCTCACTTCCTAGGTATTCGTTCTCGCACACAACTCTCCGCGAAAATGTTCGAAGCGGCAGAAAAGCTCGTTGCAGTGGGCTGTTTCTGTATTGGTACAAACCAAGTCGACCTCGCCGCTGCTACTCAAGCAGGTATTGCTGTTTTCAACGCGCCCTACTCCAATACCCGTTCAGTTGCCGAGCTAGTGCTTGGTGAGGCGATCATGCTGCTACGCGGGGTTCCAGAGAAGAGCGCTGTTGCACATCGAGGTGGCTGGCAGAAGACAGCAAAGAACTCCTACGAAACTCGTGGCAAGAAACTCGGCGTCGTCGGTTACGGCAGCATCGGTTCACAGCTCAGCGTCCTGGCTGAAAGTCTGGGTATGGAGGTCCAGTTTTACGATGTAGTCACCAAACTGCCTCTGGGCAACGCCAAGCAGGTTGGCAGCCTCGCAGAGCTTCTCTCTACTTCAGACGTGGTCACACTCCATGTCCCTGACATTCCATCTACGAAAGATATGATGGGCCAAGCTCAGTTTGAACTGATGAAGCCCGGTTCAGTATTCATCAACGCCGCTCGTGGTACCGTCGTAGATATCGATGCGCTCTGTGGTGCTTTGAAGTCGGGTAAATTGCTTGGTGCTGCCGTTGATGTTTTCCCTGTTGAACCACGCAGCAACGATGATGAATTTATCAGCCCTCTACGCGAGTTCGACAACGTTATTCTGACACCGCACGTTGGTGGTTCGACCATGGAAGCGCAGATGAATATCGGCTACGAAGTGGCTGAGAAACTGGTGAAGTACAGCGACAATGGCTCCTCTATCACCTCAGTTAACTTCCCTGAAGTTGCTCTGCCGGGCCACACCAACGCCCACCGACTGCTGCACGTACACCGCAACGTTCCGGGTATCCTGTCACAGATCAACAACGTCTTCTCTGACAACCAGATAAACATCGCCGGGCAGTACCTGCAGACTAACGAGAGGGTAGGTTACGTTGTTATAGACTGTGATGCAGACTACTCAGACGTTGCGCTTGAGAAACTGGCGACAATAGACGGCACTATTCGCTGCCGCCGCCTATTCTGAAGAAATTAGCAATTACCATAAATGAGGACGTGAAGAACCGCAGCGGCAGTCAGCAACGTTTGACACCAACTGTGTTATCGGTACCTTGCCTTTGGATCCGAATCTGACATAGTTGGTGTCTGCTTAAATCTTTTTTGGTACCGCGTTGGGCGGGCATCAATATCCGATAACCCAAAGCGAGACTGATACAAGCATGGCGATAAAGAGGGTCTCGCTAACCATCAGTGCGAGAGGACGCCAACCGACAGCTGCTAACTCCTTGAATGAAGATTTCATCCCCAGAGCCACCATCGCTAACACTAAACACCAGCGTGATGTCTCTACGATCAAGCCCGCTACTGGTTTAGGAATCACGCCAAAGCTGTTTAAAAGAACAATAAGAACAAAGCCAACCAAGAAAAGTGGAAGTACTGCCCCTTTCTTGGGTTCAACAAATTCCCCTCTCAAATACCGGGCAGAGATAATCGCAATAACAAGAACAACAGGCACTAACATGGCAACGCGGAGGAGTTTAGTAAATGTTGCGATATCACCTACTTCATCTGAGATCAAATAGCCTGCACCTACAACTTGTGCGACATCATGAATTGTTGCTCCTAAAAAGACACCGGATGCCTCAGGGCTAAAATTAAATAACGAGACGATAAAGGGATAAAGAATCATCGCTACCGTGCTCAAAGCGGTGACTGTTACAACTGTGAATAAGAGATTTTTCTCAGATTCTTTGTCCTGTGGAAGTACTGCTGAAACCGCGATAGCAGCGGAAGCGCCACATATTCCGACGGATGAACCAGTCAAAATAGCGTTCGCGGGCTTGAGACCCAACTTGCGACCCAGAAGGTAGCCGAATCCTATTGTTGCCGGGACTGCAACCAAAACGAGTACGATTGGAGTCAACCCTAAGCTCAGCAATTGTTCTACGGTGATACGTGCACCTAACAGCGCTATTCCAAATCGCAGAACCGTTTTAGCTGAAAACTGGATACCTGCAGCACATTTACCGTCAGATGAGAGGTAGTTTAACGCCATACCCATCAACAGTGCATAAAGAATAACCGGACCACCGTAATGTTCCGAAACGAAAGCTGCTGCCAAGCCAATCACGAGGCATAGTGCAAAGCCTGGCATAATGGCTCTTATCTTCTCGGCTAGCCCCTTAGCATTTTGAGCCAATACTGTTCCCACGTTGATCTCCTTTGATAAACCTTTTGGTTTTAGTAGTCAGAACCCTTAGGTCATTTCTGACAAATAGTGATGGTTTTCGGTGCTGCATACGCTCATACGCAGCTCAACAGGATTGTTGTCGTATGAGAAAGCGAGCCGCGTAATACTCAAGAGAGGTGAACCGGGCTGAACATTGAGGTGATTAGCTTGAGCCTCTGTCGCCTCTATTGCCCTCAATTTTTCATTAGCTCGAGTCACAGAAAACCCATAGTGTCGCTCATAGAAGTGATACAGTGTGTTGGGTATTCCCTCTGCAATCTGCTCCATCCCCTCCACGAGCCTAGCGGGCAATACAACAGTCTCAAAAATCGCCGGCTGCTCCTGCAGCACTCGCAAACGGGTCAAGCTGACGACCTCACTCAACGGGGCTAGCTGCAACTGTTCAATCTCGTACTCACTACCGATGCGGAGCTCGACATTCAGCAACCGGCTGACGGGTATCTGCTTCGTACCGTCAGACCCGACAAGATTAAGGAAATGAAACATGGACCTGGCGGCTGTGTGCTCTGAGACGAAGGTCCCTTTGCCTTGGCTTCGCCTAAGGAGGTTCTCTGAGGTGAGCTCGTCTAAGGCTTTCCTAACTGTACCCTGACTAACGCTCAACTCCGTAGCAAGGTGCGCTTCGCTCGGGAGTAAGTCCCCAGGCTCCCACATCCGCTGTCTCAAACGCTCCAGAATGAGTTCCTTAACCTGCAGATAGAGCGGCTTGAAACTCGGCGTCTTTATTCTATTTTCCATCACTTTGGCCTGATCAGATACCTGAGAGAAGTCTAACGCAAAAAATAGTCTTATATAAGACATAAGATAAAATATAAAAAATAACTTGTGCATGATGCATTTTATGAGTTAGCTTTATGACGGTCGAAGACAAACACAGCAAACTTAGGAATTTGTTATGAGCGAAACACATTTTTTGATCCACGATGACGGCGACTCTTGCGGTGTTGCTGTAGTTGAAAACATCAAAGCGGGTATGGAAGTTGTTGGTTACAAGATGGACACCAACGAAAAGATCACCATGACTGCACTAAACGACATCCCCCTGGGCCACAAAATCGCCCTAACCGATCTCGCTGTAGGCGACACCATTATTAAGTACGGCCAGGATATGGGCAAAGTTGTTGCCCCAATGAAACGCGGTGAGCACCTTCACGTTCACAACGTTAAAACGAAGCGCTGGTAAGCACGCGACCGCCTGACTAACACGAATTTTTGGCGCAAGAATCGCCACCCCAATGAATCCGGGAGATACAAATGAGCAATATGACTTTCATGGGTTACCGCCGCGAAAATGGCCGTGTGGGTATCCGTAACCACGTTTTGATCCTGCCGCTGGACGACATCTCCAACGCAGCTTGTGAAGCAGTGTGCAACAACATCAAAGGCACCACTGTAATTCCTCACGCCTACGGTCGCCTGCAGTTCGGTGCTGACCTTGAACTCCACTTCCGTACTATCATTGGCACAGGTGCTAACCCCAACGTGGCCGCTGTTGTTGTAATCGGTATCGAGCCTGGCTGGACGAAAAAAGTAGTTGACGGTATCGCTGCAACTGGCAAGCCTGTCGCAGGCTTCTCGATCGAGCAGAACGGCGACATCAACACGATCGCATCAGCTTCACGTAAGGCTAAAGAGTTCGTTCATTTTGCAACGGCTCTGCAGCGCGAAGAGTGCCCAATCAGCGATCTATGGGTTGCGACCAAGTGTGGTGAGTCTGACACAACCTCTGGTATGTCAGCTAACCCAACAGTGGGTAACTTCATCGACAAGATGAATGACATGGGTGCGACACTCTGTTTCGGCGAGACATCTGAGATCACCGGTGCTGAAGCGATTGTTTCATCGCGCGCAGCCACTCCAGAGGCAGCCGAGAAGTTCATGAAGACATGGTCTGCATACAATGACTTCATTCTGGCAGAGAAAACAGATGACCTATCTGACTCACAGCCAACCAAAGGCAACATCGAAGGCGGTCTAACTACGATCGAAGAGAAGGCGCTGGGTAACGTTCAGAAGATCGGTAAGCGCGCCAAGTTCGTTGATGTACTTGAGCCAGCAGAAGCACCGGCTAAGGGCAACGGCCTCTACTTCATGGATACATCTTCTGCAGCGGCTGAGTGTAATACTCTGCAGGCAGCTGCAGGTTATGTACTGCACCTTTTCCCAACAGGTCAGGGTAACGTAATTGGTAACCCAATCATGCCGGTTATTAAAATTACTGGTAACCCACGTACGGTTCGTACTATGAGCGAGCACATCGACCTCGACGTGTCGGCTATCCTGCGCCACGAGATGACCCTTGATCAGGCAGGCGACGCTCTGATTGCGGAAGCAGTTCGTGCGGCCAACGGCCGTCACACCTGCGCAGAAGCACTTGGCCACGTCGAATTCAGCTTGACCAAGCTGTACCGCAGCGCATAAGTACTATTGTAAGATGGCTAAGGCGGTCAATCGACCGCCTTTTTTGTACTTAAGGTACATGGTATGGCACGAATCAACCCTCAGAAATTGGAAACCTTGCTGTGCTCAATTCTCATTCAGCACTCATGCTCTGCAGCAAACGCTAAGTGCGTCGCGAGGGCTCTGGTTGCAGCGGACATCGACGGACTGTCCTCGCATGGCTCTGCACGGCTATTCGCCTACGCTAAGCAAGCGCTGAATGGAAAAGTTGATGGGTTTGCTACACCTTCTTTACAACATCCCACACCCAGTATTATCTGTGTGGATGCCGCTGGCGGATTCGCCTACCCAGCTATAGAGCTGGGTCTAAACACTGCAAAGAGGGCAATTCAAACGTCAGGCATAGTCAGCGTCAGTATCGGTCAATCACACCATTCGGGCGCAATCGGTCAATTCATCGAACCGCTAGCGAACGCTGGATTAGTAGTGCTTGCCTTTTCAAACGCCACGGCCGCCATCGCACCCGCTGGCGGAATAAAAGCGCTATTTGGAACTAATCCGATTGCTTTTGCATGCCCCCGCGCGGATAGGCAACCGCTTTTACTTGATCTATCACTTAGTAAGGTTGCTCGAGGAAAAATCAAACTCGCTGCAGATGCAGATAGAGAGATACCTCTAGGATGGGCAATTGATAGCGCCGGGAACCCAACCAATAATGCGAAGCGTGCCCTTGAAGGTGCGCTTATGCCCATAGGAGAGAGCAAAGGTGCAGCGTTGGCATTGATGCTTGAGATACTCTGCGCAGGGCTGAGCGGCTCAAACTTTGGATATCAAGCGGGCTCGTTTTTCACTGAAGACGGCGTGCAACCCCGGATCGGCCAACTCTTCATCGTAATCGACCCAAAACACTTTAATCCAAACTTCGTTCTACATATTGAACAGCTATTCACCGAGATACTAAAGCAGCCGGGCACACGAATACCGGGATCGAGAAGGCACGAACAGCGTCAGGATTCCTTGGAGAATGGCGTGGAAATAGACGATGGCATTTTAGAACGATTGAACATAACACTCAGAAACGCCTGAAGTGGAATCGCGACTAAATTGGTCTACTCGGGCAAGGCCCCAGAGAATCCCTAAACACAATCGAATACGCTATCTTTTCACTCTTTACCACACCGCCATTCTCAACAGCGTCAAATAGTCGCTCCCCTGCGAGTGCACCCATGTATTTGTGTCGTAAACGTACGGTCGTCAGAGCCGGCGTCATAACTTGCGCCATCGCAATGTCATCAAAGCCCGTAATTGAGAGATCTTCAGGTACACGCTTACCGAGCAGGTGCGCCTGGCGAATGGCGCCGGCAGCAAGTACATCGTTAGCACAGAATACGCAGCTTAAGTCTGGGTGTCGCGCCAGCAACAGGGTCAGGGCATCAGCAGCGACCTCGTGATTGTAAGGAGCCTCTACCAGCGCATCAGTCGCTACGGGACACCCCGCAGAAGAGAACCGATCAATCGCTCCTTGAACACGATCAGTCGCGCGATCGTTCCAAGCCCGGATACCAGAAAGTATTCCGATCTTCTCATGACCACGATCTAATATCTCTTGAGCCATCGACGCGCCCGCAGAGTAATTGTCAAAGCCAATCTGCGGCTCATCACAGGTTGGGCGACTACACCAAGAGAGACAGTAAGGCACTTTACGAGCCTCGATTAACTTACGTGTCCTTTGATGCCGCTCAGTGCCAATCAAAAGCAAGGCACATACCCCGTGAGCAATCAGGCGCTGCACTTGCTCATATTCTCGATCCGGGCTGTAATTCGAACTGGCGACCAGCAAAGTGATGTTGCGCTCATTAAGCCAGGCCTGCATCGCTTCGATGCCCTCTGCAAAGATCGCGTTTTCCAGTGTCGGCACCACCGCACCAATAACATCAGCACGTCTGCTCGCTAGTGCACGCGCGTTCAGGTCAGGAACATAACTCAATTTTTCTATCGCTTCGGAGATCCTTGCCGCCGTCTCTTCTCGCACCCGCCCTGGATCGCTAAAAAACCGAGATACTGTCGCCGTAGACACCCCGGCCAAGCGAGCCACATCCTGAGCCCTGGGCCTCTCTAAAGTTTTTTCGAACTCGTCCATAGCAGCGTTCCCGTAAAATGTAGTGTGTTTCAATGTGTTATAGCATAGACGATGCAACCGGTTGCAAAAAATTCATGTAAGCGGTTACATTTTTTCGTGTAAGCGCTTGCATTCACTCTCAAGTTGAGACTAAAGTAACCCTGCAGGCAATAAAAAAAATCCAATAAAGAAGGTAGCCGCATGTCAAATCTCAAATCTCTGGTTGCGACTTCAGCCGTCCTTTTTGTTGTTTTTTTCGGAAACGTACTGCTCGGTGCATTTGCCGGGAACGCCTTTCTCTCAGATGCTGGTGAAGCAGTGCTGCTTTTTGCAGCAACGATCGTGTTTGTTGTAGCCATGCTGGCTGCTGAAAAGAAAGCCAAACCTAACTCAAACCTTTGAGGAAAACTATCGTGAACGACAAAAATAAAATCTTCCAAGAAGAGCGACGCAATTTTCTTAAACTAGCTGGCAGCGCTGGCTTTACAGCAGCAGTAGTTGCTGGTGCTGGCGGCATGCTAATGTCGCCCCAAGCCATGGCACAGACTGCTAAAGAGGAGAGTGATCGTGAGAAAGCCGCTGATCACATAATGACACTGGCAACCGCATATGTCTTGGGCGCTAGCCGCAGCTACCCAATCATGCAGCTTGACGTAAAAGAGAACATCCAGAATGCCACTAATGGTAAAGTTTACGTAAAACTTGCTCCGGGTGGCCAGTTGGGCGCTGGCGGCGCACTCGCTCAGAAAGTGCAGAACGGTACAATTCAGTGTGCACAGCATTCACTTGCTAACTTTGCACCCTTCGCACCTGCAGCTGACCTGATCAACATGCCCTATTTCTGTGGCGCTAACCAGAAGTTCACCAACCTTACTCAGTCCGAAATCTGGAAGAATACTGTACACCCTGCAGTTGAGAAGAACGGTTTCAAAGTACTGAACTACGTAGTAATCGATCCTCGCGTAGTGGCAGTTCGTAAGGGCGGCAACAAAGTACTGACACCATCTGATCTCTCTGGTGTTAAGTTCCGCGTGCCTGGGTCAAAAATGCTTCAGCAGTACTACCGCATGGTCGGCGCTAACCCAACGCCTGTAGCATGGGGAGAAACTCCTTCAGCTATTAAGCAAGGCGTAGCAGACGCACTCGACCCATCTGTTGGCGCACTCTACGTCTTCGGCTTCAAGGATATCCTAAGTCACGTAACCTTCACTCAGGCTGTACCTGACTCACAAGTATTCTCAATGAACCTCGAGTGGTTCAATAGTCTGCCGAAAGACGTTCAAGAAGGCATCGAATTCGCTGGTGAGATGAACACTGCTCAGAACCTAGCAAAAGTTCCGGCTGCACGTGCATACGCGATGGCAGAACTTCGTAAGTCAGGCGTGGAATTCCACTCGCTGTCAGCCGCACAGTTAGCTGAGTGGGAGGCTGCAGGTGGTTACCAGAACAGCGACTGGGATCCATTCAAAGTAGAGCTGGCAGGCTCAATGGACGCCTTTAACAAACTTGCTGAAGGCACGATGCAACAGAGCCGTCACTACGTACATGACGCTTAATTAGCGATCGCCTATCTAGGCCGGTCCGCCGGACCGGCCACATTTTCTGGAGAACATTATGTGGTCAGCGTTGGATAAAAACGTTGAGCGTTGGGCTTTGCTCGTCTTCTACACCATGCTGGTTGTAACCATGGCCGTTGAAGTCATTCGTCGCGAGCTCTTTGCTTACTCCTCTGTATGGGGTGAAGAGATAGTACGCTACAGCTTCATTTACCTTGCTTGGATTGGTGCATCGGCCGCTGTTAAGGACAGAGCTCACATCCGTATCGATGTTTTGTATAACTTTGTATCAACCAGAATCAAAGCCGCACTTTACATGCTGAGTGATCTTATAATGCTGGGCGTTGCGGCAATAGCTTTTTACTTCTCAATCGAGTCGGTTTGGGTAGCAGTGAAATTCGGTAGCGTTACCCACGGCTTACGTATATCGCTAGCACTATTCCTATTCGCGGTTCCCTTTGGCTTCGGCTTAATGTGCATACGAATCATCCAGTCACTCGCGCGCGACCTGCGCGATATGCGCGACGGGAATTCAGTGTACGAAGGCGCCACTCTTTTTGAATCGGAAGATAAGAAATGAACTATTTAATGCTTGCTCAGCAGACGGTTGAGCTAGGGTGGGATTTCTATCTGCCGCTCATCCTATTTGTTCTTTTCGTAGCACTTGGAGTGCCGGTTTGGGCTAGCATCGGCGTAGCAGCGATCTCGATGCTGATAATGTCCGGCGACCTACCGCTTTCGTTGGTCGGTGAATCGCTATTTGATGGCATAGACCACTTTGCCCTCACTGCGGTACCTCTCTTTATCCTCACTGGAGACGTGCTGGTAAGAACCGGACTTAGTAAGAAATTCCTAGATGTAGCAGAGGCGTTGACCTGCTGGACTAGAGGCGGCTTTGGATCTGCGACGGTTTTAGTCTGCGGTATGTTTTCTGCTATTTCGGGCTCAGATGCTGCAGGAGCCGCTGCAGTTGGTCGCATGACTATCAGCCGGCTTGTCGAGTCTGGGTACCCTCGGCCTTACGCTTGTGCCTTAGTCGCAGCGGGTGCGTGTACGGGGATTCTTATTCCTCCATCAATCGCTTACATAATTATCGGTCTTGTTCTGGGTATTTCAGCGAGCACCCTATTCCAAGCTGCGGTTATCCCTGGTGTGCTTATTTTACTATCAATCTTAGCAACCAACACGGTGATGAATCGCCTTAATAATTGGGAGAACAGTGACCGACTCACAGGCCGCGAATGGGCTGCCAATGTTGGAAAATCCATTAAGAACGGCTGGTACGCTTTTATTGTCCCGGCAATCATTTTTACCGGCATTTTCTCAGGTAGTCTAACGCCGACCGAGGCTGGTGCTATCGCTGTTGTAGTGACGATTATTCTCGGTTTCATACTTGGCACGCTTAAGCTGAGCGATTTCCCCAGCATGCTGATTAGCTCAGCCAAGGTGAACGGCGTAATCATCCCGATCATCGCGTTCTCTCTGCCGCTTGCGCAAGCTCTAGCGATTATGGGGGTACCTCAAGGTTTTGTTTACGCTGTGACTTCAATGACCGACTCACCCGAGATGATCATCTTTCTCATGATCTGCATTCTGGTGGTTGCCGGGTGTGTAATGGAGACGACTCCAAACATAGTAATTCTAGCGCCGCTTCTACATCCGTTGGCGATGGAGATCGGTATGAACGAGATTCAGTTCTGCATAATGATGATCACCACACTCGGTGTCGGCTTCATCACACCACCTCTAGGTCTCAACCTATTCGTGGTCGCAGGTCTTACCGGAGAGTCAATTTTAAAGATCTCCTACCGTGCTTTACCGTTCGTCCTTTTCATGCTCGGGGTGACTCTACTGATCGCCTACGTGCCAGAAATCTCAACCAGTTTGTTACCTGATATCTACAAATAAGCAAGAGACAATCGAGATGACTATTCAATACCTCAAAAAAGCAGAAACATCCTCCACTGCAAATCAAAGTGATGTATCAGCACTCGTTCAAGATATTCTTAACGATATCGAGAAAGGTGGTGATGCAGCTTGTCTGAAGTACCGTGATAAGTTTGATGGCTACAACGGTAACGTTGTACTCACACAAGAGGAGATTGACGCAGCCTGCGCAAAAGTCCCTCAGAAACTCAAAGAGGACATCGCCTTCGCACATGCTAACGTCAAGAAGTTCGCGGAAGCGCAGAAAAGCACCATTGTTGATACAGAAGTTGAGATCATTCCTGGACTTATCGCTGGCCAGAAAGCGATCCCTGTTCAGGCGGCTGGTTGCTATGCCCCTGGCGGCCGCTACGCGCACGTTGCATCCGCACTGATGACTGTGACAACTGCTAAAGTGGCGGGTTGTAAAGAGATCGTTGCCTGTTCTCCACCGCGTCCAGACGGTGGTATCCACCCTGCAATCGTGTACACCGCCCACCTCTGTGGTGCTGATAAGATCGTAGCCTTGGGCGGCGTACAAGGCATCGCGGCGATGGCCTTTGGCCTGTTTGGTCTGCCAAAAGCAGACATTCTAGTAGGCCCAGGTAACCAGTTCGTAGCAGAAGCGAAGCGTATTCTGTTCGGCCGTGTCGGTATAGATATGTTTGCCGGTCCTACCGACTCGTTGATCCTCGCTGATGGAAATGCAGATCCTGAACTCGTTGCTGCTGACCTTGTTGGCCAAGCGGAGCACGGCTACAACTCTCCTGTTTGGCTGGTAACTGACAGCAAGGAGCTCGGTGAGCAGGTCCTAGAGTGGGTACCGAAAAAGATCGAGACACTTCCTGACCTGAACCGTGAAAACGCGACCAAAGCGTGGAACGACTACGGCGAAGTGATCGTATGTGCAGATCGCGAAGAGATGGCACAGGTATCTGATGCTTACGCACCAGAGCACCTAACTGTACAGGCTGATGATCTGGACTGGTGGTTGAACCGTCTCACTTGTTACGGTTCTCTGTTCCTTGGCGTAGAGACAACAGTTGCTTTCGGTGACAAGGCCTCAGGTCCTAACCATGTACTCCCAACTTCAGGCGCGGCTAAGTACACCGGTGGCCTCTCGGTTCACAAGTACATGAAACTCGTCACTTGGCAGCGTTCTAACAAGGAGGCGATGAAAGACGTTGCTATCGCGACAGCTCGCATCTCTCGCTTAGAAGGCATGGAAGGGCACGCTCGCACCGCGGATATCCGCCTTGAGAAGTTTTTCCCATCCGAAACATTCGATCTTGCAGGCCAGTAAATGGTTGCTGACTTCGAAGTTCGTCATCGTGTAGCCGTCGTTACCGGCGGTTCAAGCGGTATCGGCCTGCGCTTTGTGCAGGCCTACCTGGACGCGGGAGCCTCAGTGGTAGCGGTTTCACGCAGCCCTGGTCCGTTGACAGAACTTAAGACGAAATACCCTGATCAGCTTGTCCACGTGGCTGCTGACTTAAGCAAACCGCAAGCCTGTTACATTGTCGTTGAGTCTGCTTTAGCCGCATTTGGTCAGGTCGATATTCTCGTCAACGCTGCAGGTGTGAACCCTCGCAAGAACTCTGATGAGCTAAGCTTCGAAGACTGGGAGATGACGGTTAATCTCAACCTCACAGCTCCTTACCTGCTGGCTAAGGGGTTCGTTGGTCCGATGCGAGAACGTTGTTGGGGTCGAGTCATCAATATCGCCTCCCTCCAAACTGAGCGTGCATTCCCGAACGGCATCGCTTATGGCGCAACAAAAGGGGGAGTCGGCCAATTGACTCGTGCAATGGCTGAAGAGTGGTCTCGGTTTGGTGTCGGCGTAAACGCTATAGGCCCTGGCTTCTTTCCAACCGCGCTGACTCAACGCGTCTTTGAAAATGAAGACCTTGTTAACCAACTGGCAGCGCAAACCTGTATTGGTCGTAATGGCACCCTTGATGATCTCGTGGGCCCGTTGATGTTTCTTTCATCTCCGGCGAGCGATTACGTTACCGGGCAGATTCTCTATGTAGATGGTGGATTTACTGCAAAATGAAAGCTTTAATTTATGAGGGTAATAACACCCTAGAGTTTAAAGAGACCGATACACCTGTACCCAATGCTGGAGAAGTATTGGTGAAGGTGGTTTCGGCAGGCATCTGTGGATCAGATCTGCATGCCTTCCATGGCAAGGATGAGCGTCGCCCCGCCCCTCTGATTCTCGGACACGAGGTTTCGGGTTTTGCAGAGATTGACGGCGAAGAACGTCCTGTAGTCGTCAATCCGCTGGTTACCTGTGGAACCTGTCCAGCATGCCTCCGCGGCGAGGACAACCTCTGCCCAGACCGGCAGATAATCTCAATGGCTCCACGGCCAGGCTCATTCGCCGAGTACTTCGCGATGCCGACTCGCAATCTCATTACCCTTCCTGAGGGTTTTGATATGCGTAAAGCAGCATTATGTGAGCCAATAGCATGCGGCTGGCATGCTGTTCGCCTAGCTGAGCGCTCCAGCGGAATGAAGTTTGAAGATCTCAATCTGATTGTATGTGGCGCCGGTGCCGTAGGACTCGGAACCGCACTATCTGCACGAGCCTTGGGAATCCAAAATATATGGGTTATTGAGACCCAAGCTGGGCGCCGAGACAATGCTAAGCGCCAAGGCTTCACGGTTATTGATCCGTCAGAGCTCGGCAGCATCGAGCTTCCCGTGATCGACGCTGTTATTGATGCCGTCGGTATAGCACCAACACGGGCACTTGCCAGTGAAAAACTACGTCCAGGCGGCACCATCGTCCACATCGGTCTGGGTAGCGCTGTCGATGGCTTCGATATCAGACGCGCAACGCTTCAAGAACTGAAATTTATAGGTAGTTATACCTACACTATGAAACACTTCAAAGAGGTTGTCGAGGCGATGGTGGATGATCGGTTTGGTGCACTTGACTGGTATCAGGTAGAACCCGTTAGCGAAGGGCAACAGTGGTTCGAAAAGCTCTCTAACAACGAAGTGTCCGCTGCAAAAGTGCTGTTGGAATTTAGCTGATTCAAGCTGAGTCACTGCGAACGAATCCCTCATGCCTCAGCAAGACCTTTGATGAATATCTACCCTGCCTAGTCTTGGAGTTAATAGCCGTGGCTATTGGAAAAGACTCACCAAAGTAAATATGTTCAAAGGTCTTGCACTTCACCCCTCGCACTTAATGCTAGAATCTGAATTTTTCTCAACTCAGACCCCAAAATTGGTCATTTGTCTTTTCAACGAGCTTCCATGAATATGTGATCATATTCTTAGGAGGTTCTAATGAATCAAAAATACTCTGCTGAGACGAACACACTTAAGTTCGCATCTGAAGATCTAAACGATTCAGATTACTTAAAGCTTGCAAGAGACTACCGCAACAATGAGTCTGGAGAAATTCTATTGGAGCTGTTCTCACTCATTAAGCAGGCTGTGGCACACAAACTGAAGTCGGCCTGCAGTCGCCTACTTTTCAATTTACGGCACGTATAAAACCGCCTAAATTGCCTGTCAGGTCAGCTCTACCTGATAGGCAAAACTCTCGGTATTACAGAAGCTGTAACGCAATTCTATGGGGTTTCCGTCGATCGTAAATGCCAATCGCTCCACTTCCAACACAGGCGCGCCAGCAGGGAGCCCTAGTTTATCTGCGTAAGCTGAACCCGCACATACAGCTCTTACACGCTCTCGAGCCTTAAGCACTGAAAATCCATACCGCATCTGGTAGAGCGTATAAAGAGTATTTGGTAATGGCTGTTGAGCCTCAATATCTGGGAATAGGTCTTTAGAAATAAATACCTCTTCGTAAATGCTAGCCTCACCTGCAAGCAAACGTACGCGACGAATGCAGGTGACCTGCTGTTCAACTTTGAGGTTAAGTAACTCTTGCACTCTTTGCGCAGGTTTAAGATGACTAACACCCAAGACTTCACTCGCAGGAATTGGAGTGTTGCCTTTAGCATCTGTGAGACGAAAGAAATGAAAAAGCGCTTGCTCTTGGCTATGTTCTGCTACAAAAGTACCGCGCCCCTGTCGGCGAACAACGACTTTCTCAGCCGTCATCTCATCCAAAGCTTTCCGAACGGTACCTTGACTCACACCTAATTCAACACCAAGCTGAGTCTCGCTTGGCAGAGGAGATCCGGGTGCCCACCGCCCCTCGACGATCTGCCGAATCAAATGCTCTTTGACCTGAAGATAGAGCGGCTGGAATCGGGGTGACCCTCCAAGCTCAGGGTAAGACATTATTTAGCTAACCTTTTAAACAACACCGCATACTCGCTAAGTATAATATGAAAAGGCCGACCTGGTTATCGATTTAAAACTTTCAAATCGATAACCAGGTCGGCAACTTTCCTATCAAGAAACAGCTCCGGGACCTATCTGTCTATCCAGGCGGTTCAATAGTATTAAAAGCTAGTAATGGTGTTAACCCACGAACTTGATCATCACGCCCGCTGCCACGGCAGAGCCGATAACACCGGCTACGTTTGGACCCATAGCATGCATCAGCAAGAAGTTCTGCGAGTTAGCTTCCAGCCCCAGCTTGTTCGAGACTCGCGCTGCCATTGGAACCGCCGATACACCCGCGGAACCAATTAAGGGGTTAATCGAGTTACCACCGGCCAGCTTGTTCATCAGCTTCGCCATAAGCACGCCTGCCGCTGTACCGATACCGAAGGCAACGATACCCAGAACCAGAATACCCAGAGTTTGAGCATCAAGAAACTTGTCAGCGCTGAGCTTAGAGCCGACAGAGAGACCCAGAAATATCGTCACGATATTGATCAGAGCGTTTTGTGCTGTATCGCTAAGACGGTCAACCACGCCACACTCACGCATCAGGTTACCAAAACAGAACATACCCAAGAGTGGCGCAGCATCTGGAAGCAGCATCGCAACCAAGATCAGCAGAACAATTGGGAACATGATTTTTTCGGTCTTAGTCACGTGACGCAGCTGATGCATCGCAATTTTACGCTCTGCTTCGGTAGTCAGAGCGCGCATGATCGGCGGCTGAATCAGAGGTACTAGCGCCATATATGAGTACGCAGCGACGGCGATCGCACCAAGTAGCTGCGGCGCTAGCATACTAGCAACGTAGATAGCGGTTGGGCCGTCCGCACCACCAATGATACCGATCGCTGCGGCATCCTGGATGGTGAAATCCATGATACCCAGGGAACTCATACCAACAGCACCAAGAACGGTTGCAAAGATACCAAACTGTGCCGCAGCCCCGAGAAACAGCGTCTTAGGGTTTGCAAGCAGCGGACCAAAATCGGTCATTGCGCCTACACCCATGAAAATCAACAGGGGCGCAACACCCGAGGCGATTGCCACAGTGTAGAAGTTGTAGAGCATGCCGTTGCTATAGCCTGCATCGTTCGCAACCAACGAAGCCGCCGCATGAGTTGATGCGTTTGACTCATAATAAGCATGCAGAATAGCCTGAGGCTCCGACGCACTGCCCATCACTCCAGCAAGCGACTCAAGCAACTGAGGGCTGGCAAAGTGAACAGCGTTCTCCACTGCTGAGTAGGCCAAACCAGCTTCAGGGATGTTTGCCAACAGACCACCGAAGCCGATTGGAACCAGCAGGAGCGGCTCAAAATTCTTGCGTATAGCAAGATAGAGCAACACCAAGCCGATCAGCATCATGACTGCCTGGCCACCGGTTACGTTGTAGAGCCCTGACGCGTGCCAGAGATCGAGGACCTTTTCCATGACTCTCTACCTCAGAGTTACGCCAGAGTGATCAGAGAGTCACCAACCTGCACGGCGTCACCCTCTTTCACATCTACAGAGACAACCGTACCAGCCTTGGCTGCACGTACTTCAGTCTCCATCTTCATAGCTTCCAGGATAACCAGCACATCGCCTTCCTGTACTGCCTGACCTGCGCTTACCTGCACTTTCCAGATGTTGCCTGCCAGAGGCGCTAGGACTGGCTCACCTGCCCCTGCAGCCGGAGCAGCCGCAGTTGGTGCAGCAGCCGGCGCGACCGCACTGATATCGCCGCCTTCAGTGACCTGAACAACGTAGTTCTGGCCATTTACATTAATTGTGTAGACCTGAGGTCCAGTTTTCTTGGGTGCAGACATAGCGAGTGCGTCCTCTAAAGTCGGTGCGGGTTCAAATGCGTTTGGATTACCGCGATTTTCAAGGAATTTAAGGCCGATCTGTGGGAACAGAGCATAGGTCAGAACATCGTCAATTTCACGATCGCCTTGCTCCAGCTTGATCCCCTTCTCAGTTGCAATATTTTTCAGCTCAGCAACCAGCTTATCCATCTCGGATTCAAGCAGGTCAGCCGGACGGCAAGTGATAGCTTCACCGCCGTTCAGTACTTTTGCTTGAAGCTCTGCGTTGTAAGGTGCAGGTGCAGCGCCATATTCACCTTTAAGTATCGCCTGAACCTCTTTCGAGATCGTCTTGTAACGCTCACCAACCAATACGTTGATAACCGCCTGCGTGCCAACAATCTGCGAGGTAGGCGTTACCAACGGAATATGACCGAGGTCTTCACGAACACGAGGTATCTCCGCGAGAACCTCATCGAATCGATCAGCAGCACCCTGTTCTTTGAGCTGATTTTCCATGTTTGTCAGCATGCCGCCAGGGACTTGCGCCACCAGAATTCGGCTGTCTGTACCCTGCAATGCGCCTTCGAACCTTGCGTACTTCTTCCGCACTTCACGGAAATATGCAGCAATCTCCTGAAGTGCCACCAGATCTAGCCCCGTATCTCGATCAGTGCCTGATAGCGCAGCGACCACTGACTCCGTCGCAGTATGACCGTAGGTGCCTGACATGGAGGAGATGGAGGTATCAACGCGATCCACACCCGCCTCAACCGCTTTGAGGATAGTCATATCAGACAAGCCTGGCGTTGCATGCGCGTGGAACTGCACTTCAAGACCTGTTTGCGCCTTCAGGCGCGAAATAAGATCAAAGGCATCGTATGGCGCAAGAATACCTGACATGTCCTTGATAGCGATAGAGTCAACGCCGAGGTCCTCAAGCGATTTAGCGAAGTCCACCCACATATCAACAGTATGAACAGGGCTAGTGGTATACGAGATAGTGCCTTGGGCATGTTTGCCCGTTCTCTTGACCGCTTTGATTGCCCTTTCGAGGTTACGTGGGTCATTCATAGCATCAAAAATGCGAAACACATCTATACCATTGTGCGCAGCGCGCTCAACGAAACGGTCTACAACATCGTCTGCGTAGTGACGATAGCCAAGTAGGTTCTGACCACGCAGAAGCATCTGCTGGCGAGTGTTCGGCATCGCTGCTTTGATCTCGCGGATACGGGTCCATGGATCCTCGCCAAGGAAACGAATACATGCGTCAAACGTCGCACCGCCCCAACTCTCTGTCGACCAGTAACCAATTTTGTCGAGCTTCTCAGCGATCGGCAGCATATCATCGAGACGCATGCGCGTTGCAAGAAGTGATTGGTGGCCATCACGGAGAACTACTTCGGTAATACCGAGCGGCTTCTTTGCTTCAGACATAATAGGGTCTTCTCTCTTTTCTATTTCGAGCGATGGTGATGCACGGCCGCAGAGATCACAGCGAGCAACTCATCATTATTCGTGCTGGCAGCTTTAACTACCGGCTTAGCTTTAGGCACTGCCACTGGCTCAGGCACATACTTCGTCACCATTTTTGACATGAAGTTTGTGGCGAAGACCAGAAGTGTCAGGAAGACAAATACAAAGCCCATACCGTAGACCATCAAAGAGAGGCCTTCTGATATCAGGTGATCCATCCCGCGCTCCTATACTTTGCAATTCGAATGTGCAGCGGTTTCAGGCACTGCATACCTAAGCTGAGAGCGTAAAAACCTCACGCCGATAGTCTGGCGGCACTCCCAGCGGCATCTTTTATCCCATATGAATTGGCAATGCGCAAGCCTACTATTGGTGTAGTTTAGTTACAGAAATGTCGGATTTTTACACTAAGATAGGGGATGGATTGTGCAAATGCACAATTGGCGTGGGGTATAGCGTTTTCGTTCAATTTAAGAGACGAGGAAATCGCGACATTATAGTTTTAGGTTAATTGTTACATTCTTTAGTTACAACGGATTATTTAAATCGAAAAACCTGCTTCCGGAGGATTAGCTGGCTTTGGAAGCGTGGTTGGCGGGACGATTTGTTCCAAACAATTCGGTCGAACGAGCACGTGGAAGCGGCTGGGCAAGTCCAATTCAACAAAAAAGCCACCTTACCTCAGGAGTAGCTGGCTTTTTGGCACGATTGGTTCGGGCATCCTGCCCTCAGGGCTACGCCCCAGCCTTCGGCTGCCCAAAATTGCTCCAGGCAATTTTGTCGAACGAGCACGTGGAAACGGCTGGGCAAGCCCAGTTCAACAAAAAAGCCACCTTGCAGGTGGCTTTTTTGTTGAATATGGCGCGCCCGGCACGATTCGAACGTGCGACCGCCTGGTTCGTAGCCAGGTACTCTATCCAGCTGAGCTACGGGCGCTTGGTAAAACTTGTGCGATTTTGTTGAAATGGCGCGCCCGGCACGATTCGAACGTGCGACCGCCTGGTTCGTAGCCAGGTACTCTATCCAGCTGAGCTACGGGCGCTTATTTCAGCGTTACGCGATTGTTGCCGTTTGATTCAAGATTGGCGCGCCCGGCACGATTCGAACGTGCGACCGCCTGGTTCGTAGCCAGGTACTCTATCCAGCTGAGCTACGGGCGCTTAATCTTGATGGCGGAGCGAGAGGGATTCGAACCCTCGATACGCGTAAACGTATACACCCTTAGCAGGGGTGCGCCTTCAGCCACTCGGCCACCGCTCCACAACAACGGCGCGTATAGTACAAGACCGTTCGCGAAAGTTAAAGCGTTAAAAAGGAAAACTGCAGAAAAGTTTTACTGCGAGGCCTCGTTAGGCTCTGCTTCCTGCTGAATACGAAGGTAAATCTCCTCACGATGGACACTAACATCCTTCGGCGCGTTAACACCAATGCGGACTTGGTTACCTTTAACGCCTAGCACGGTCACGGTAACTTCATCGCCTACCATAAGGGTTTCACCTACACGACGTGTAAGAATAAGCATTGTCTCTCCCTAAAATTCCATTTAAGCATTACTGCGGATTTGCACCAATTCGAGTTCATGCTCCCACATGATCATCCTTGCCCGAATCTTAGGTCACTGCAGACTGACCTATACTATAGACCAGTCTGCGGATTCTGCTTAACCAGTGACAGTTTCTGAGCTATCCAGATCAAATGCAGAGTGTAACGCGCGAACTGCAAGTTCCATGTACTTTTCAGAGATCACCACAGAAACCTTAATTTCTGATGTTGAGATCATTTGGATATTGATGTTCTCATCAGCTAGCGTGTCAAACATCTTACTTGCAACGCCCGCGTGAGAGCGCATGCCTACACCCACTATAGATACCTTGGCGATCTTGTTATCACCTACACACTCGCGACCACCCAACATAGCATTGACATCCTTGAGGATTGCAAATGCCTTGTCATAGTCGTTACGGTGCACGGTGAAGGTGAAGTCGGTTGTCTGATCTGCAGCAACGTTCTGCACAATCATATCAACTTCAATATTAGCTGCGCTCACAGGGCCGAGAATGCGTGACGCCACACCTGGAAGGTCAGGCACACCCAGCAAGGTCAGTTTGGCTTCATCGCGGTTAAACGCGATACCTGAGATAATCGGCTTTTCCACAGTATCTTCATCCTCAATAGTAATCAGGGTACCGCCACCATCCTGGAAGCTCGATAGCACTCGCAGCGGCACTTTGTATTTTCCAGCAAATTCGACCGAACGAATCTGCAAAACCTTTGAGCCCAAGCTCGCCATTTCGAGCATCTCTTCAAAGGTGATTTGATCCAAGCGCTGAGCACTCTCCACGACGCGAGGGTCTGTTGTATAAACACCATCAACATCGGTGTATATCTGACACTCATCAGCCTTCAATGCCGCTGCAAGCGCGACACCGGTGGTATCCGACCCCCCGCGACCGAGCGTAGTGATATTGCCCTGCTCATCCATACCTTGGAAGCCAGCAACAACGACTACGCGCCCCGCTTCTAGGTCATTACGCATAGAGTCGGTCTGAATATCTTCGATGCGTGCTTTGGTATGTGAGCTGTCAGTTTTAATGCGTACTTGCGCACCCGTGTATGAACGAGCATCTACACCACGCTGTTTAAGCGCCATAGACAACAGAGAGATAGTGACCTGCTCTCCTGTAGATACCAATACATCGTACTCTCGCGGATCCGGAGTCTCTTGAATTTCCTTCGCTAGGCCGATAAGTCGATTGGTCTCTCCGCTCATAGCGGATACCACTACGACTATGTCGTGCCCCTGATCGCGAAAGCGTTTTACTTTGTCGGCAACAGCTTGAATACGCTCAACCGTACCCACTGAAGTTCCGCCGTATTTCTGTACATATAACGCCATTATCTGACTTCCTAAAACAGCTCGCGTTTAACTTAAATTGATGAGCGCACCAGCTCTTCTACGCTGGCTATAGCAGCAGGCAGCGCTGCGGCATCGGTACCACCGCCTTGGGCCATATCTGGACGTCCACCACCCTTACCGCCCACCTGGGCAGCAAGGTTGCGGATCAAATCACCCGCTTTAACACGATCGGTCAGATCTTTGGTGACACCCGCAACAAGACTCACCTTGTCGCCGTCAGCAGCGCCGAGAACAACAACACCAGAGCCAAGCTTATTCTTCAGTTCATCCAGCATGTCGCGCAGTGATTTCGCATCAGCACCGTCAATTTTTGTAGCTAGTAACTTAACACCATTGATGTCGACAGCTGCAGAGAGCAACTCACCGCTCTGTGCGCTTGCGAGCTTTGCGTTAAGACGCTCGATCTCTTTCTCAAGCGAGCGGTTGCGATCGTTCAACGCTTTGTACTTGTCGACTAGCGAATCACGCCCCGCTTTAACCATGCCGCCGAGTTCGCTCAGGAGGCTCTCACTCTGGCTAAACCACTGCAGAGCAGCCTCACCCGTAACAGCTTCGATACGACGTACGCCCGATGCAATGCCACTTTCAGAGATGATCTTCATCAAACCGATATCACCCGTACGTTTAGCATGAGTACCACCACAGAGTTCCGTCGAGAAGCCTTCGCCCATATCAAGAACGCGCACCATATCGTCGTACTTTTCACCGAACAGCGCTGCCGCGCCTTTGGCTTTCGCCTCTTCCAATGCCATGATCTCAGTCGTAACAGCCGAGTTCTTGCGAATCTCATCGTTCACCATCTTCTCAATGGCAACGAGCTCATCCGACGACACTGCCTCGAAATGAGAAAAGTCGAAGCGTAGGCGCTCGGCATTAACAAGCGAACCTTTCTGCTGCACATGCTCGCCCAAAATACGGCGGAGCGCTTCGTGCAGTAGGTGAGTAGCGGAGTGGTTAAGAGCGGCACCCTGACGCTTGGCTTTGTCAACTTCAGCGACAAGTGTTGCACCTACTTCGATAACGCCCTCGGTCACTATGCCGGTATGCAGGTGGTTACGACCCTCTTTAGTACAGTCGGCTACCGCAAATTGCCCCTTATCCCAGCTCAACTTACCCGAGTCACCAACCTGACCGCCAGACTCGGCATAGAAAGGTGTGCG
>JABXHP010000123.1 GCA_013373575.1 Oceanospirillaceae bacterium
AAAACACTGACAGATGCGATCAACGAGATTCGCGAGGCGGTCGATTTTCTGCGCTACTACGCGGATAGAAGTGAAGAGCTGAGCGCAGATAAGGAAGCCCGAGGCATTTCTGTCTGTATTTCCCCCTGGAACTTCCCTTTAGCGATCTTCACCGGTCAAATTGCGGCTGCTGCCGGCGCGGGTAATACAGTTCTAGCCAAACCAGCAGAGCAGACGAGCCTAATAGCCCGCAAAGCGATCGATCTTTGGAGTGAAGCAGGCATGCCAGAGGGCGTTGTTCAGCTCGTGCTGGGTACAGGAGCTGTACAGGGCAATACGCTGGTATCTCACCCCGACATAAACGCGGTGATATTTACTGGGTCCACTGCGACTGCCAAGCGAATTGAGCGAGCGCTGGCGGACAATGCGAGAGCAGATGCACTGCTCGTCGCAGAGACCGGAGGCCTTAATGCCATGATTGCCGACGCAACTGCACTACCCGAGCAGGTGTTGAGAGCGGTTATGGAGTCAGCTTTCCAGAGCGCGGGACAACGCTGTTCAGCGCTACGCATGCTCTATGTGCAGCGTGAGATCTACCCACAGGTAGTGGAGCTGATTAAAGGCGCTATGGCGCTATTGAAAGTTGGAGACCCTAGCCTACTGAGCACTGACGTTGGCCCCGTAATCGATGCGCAGGCTGCAAATCAACTCAACAGCTATATAGAAATTAACGGCGCGAAAACGCTGTTCCAGACCGCGGTAGAGGAGATGAACGGTCATTTTGTAGCTCCGACTCTGCTAGAGGTGAGCGGCATCAACGATCTTGATTTTGAGCGCTTCGGTCCAATTCTCCATATCGCCCCCTATGAGAGCAGTGAGCTGGACAAAGTGGTTGAGGATATCAATGGGCGTGGTTACGGCCTCACCTTTGCCATCCACTCGCGCATTCAACAACGTACCCAGAGCGTGTGTGAGCAACTGCACGTCGGCAACTGCTACATAAACCGCAACCAGATTGGCGCTATAGTTGGCTCTCAACCCTTTGGTGGCGAAGGCCTCTCCGGCACTGGTCCAAAAGCGGGTGGCCCAGAGTATCTCAAGCACCTAACAAAACCTCAGATGCTGCAGAGCAACTGGCTACCGACACCCGAAGTACAGTGTGATACTTCAGCAGTTATTGCTGCTTGGGATGAACTAAGAAGCGAGTTTGCGCCCGCCACACGCTCTTTGGCTCAAGAGTGCCCCGGCGTTACCGGCGAGAGCAACTCCCTCTACCGTGCAGCGCGTGGCTACTGGCTAGCCGCCGGTGATACCTCCTGCTGGGAACAGGCGATCACTGCAGCCAAAGCGGGTAACCCGACGCTAGTCGTTTGCCCTGAGAGCATTGATGAGAAGTTGATTGCGGACTTGCCGATCATGCATCTAGCATCAGAACTGTCTGTGGATGTGCTGACCCAGCTCGAAGCGCTAGGTGGTGTAAGCCTCTGCGCCGCGGAGGAGTTTGCCAAGTCAGCGCGCCAAGCACTAGCCGCAAGAGAGGGTGCTATCCTGCCGTTGATTTTTGGCACTGAACTGAGTGCTAGACACTACCGCGAGCAGCATATCTGTGAGGACACCACAGCCTCTGGCGGTAACGCCGCGCTTATGATGGCAGAGTAACAGTCGGTTCATTACAAAAGGGATCAAAAAAACACGACGCTTAAAAACGTCCCACTAAAGACATGCTCAGAGTGGTTTGCTATAACCCCAGATATTGGCAACACCACCCTCAACTGGAGCACCTCATGCAGCGCAGTACACTTGGCATCCTTCTCTGCATGGGCTCTATGCTGTCGTTTGCGGTGCAGGATATCATCACAAAGATCATCCTCACCGGGGGCATCCCCTTAGGGCAACTCCTTACAGTCCGCTATGCCAGCTTTGCACTCTTCGCTGTGATTGCAGCAGGGGGCGTGGCAGGCACGCTGCAAGCGCTGCGCTCAAGTGCACCCAAAATGCAGATAGGACGCGCCTCGCTGTCGATGCTGGAGATCGCACTGATCAACTTCTCGTTTGTACTGATGCCAATCGCGAAGGCGCACTCGATAGTCGCACTCTTCCCGCTTATCGCTCTAGTTATGGCCTGGTTTATTCTTAAAGAGCAGTTCAAACCCGCCCATCTTGTCGCCGTGCTTCTAGGCTTTGCCGGTACTCTGTTCATTGTACGCCCAACCGATGCAGGATTTGATACCGACCTACTCTACCCGCTAGCTGGAGCGACAGCGCTGGCGAGCTACGCCATCGCGAGCAAGTATCTGAGCGCGCGCGACAAGATGCGTACACACCTCGTCTATTTGGGACTGGTGGGGTTTCTGATCGCTCTGCCCTTTGGCATAGCCAACTGGCAAAGCGCATCGTTACAGCAGTGGGGATTGCTTGCGCTAGTGAGCCTAATGAATATCGCTTCGCAGCTGCTCTTTATAAGGGCCATGGACTTTGCCGATGCCGCCACACTGCAACCGTTTAACTACACTCTACTGCTGTTCGCCACCCTTGCCGCGCTCCTGATTCTGCAAGAGGTGCCAAGCTCACATACGTTGATTGGGGGCGCGTTGATTGTGGTGGGCGGTCTGATAACAATGATCAAACGCCCTAAAGTTGCAGGCAAGCTAGCCTAGCTGACTGGGCTAGCTGGCGTCGTAAATGATAAAACCGCTCTTTTGAGCAAGCTTGTCGTAGAGTGAACGGGCTCTGTAGTTATCTTCGGCAGTCACCCAACGCAGACGCTCGAAACCCTCATTGCGACAGATAGTTACAAGCGTCTCGATAATCGCACTCGCACACCCCTTAGCGCGATAATCGGGGTCGACGAATAGGTCGTTTAGATACATGCGGTAGGTTGCAGCTAGCGGATTGGGGTGCACCTGATAATGCGCCAGCGCAATTAGCACCCCGTTCTCCTCAACCACAAAGCCATACTGCGGATGATTCTCGTCCAACACCCACTCAAAAGCGGTCTGAAGATCAGATTCCTCAGCAGGTACCTGATAGAACTCCTTGTAACCCCTGTAAAGGCGCGCCCAACCTTCGTAGTCGGACGCTTGCAGTTCTCTGATGTTCACAACAGTCTCTTTAAGTCGAAATTATTCCACAGTCACTCGATCGTTGAAGTTCCTAGGTTGAACGATCTGTCTTATTTAACTTCGTAGGTGACAAACGAACTTACACTTCCGTATTGATCGTATAGTGATCTTGCTGTCGTATTATCTTCTGCAGTCATCCAACGAAGACACTCAAACCCATTGTTCTTACAAATAGAGATCAACGTTTCAATCATTATTCGACCGTAACCTTGATTTCGAAATTGGTTGGGAACAAACAAGTCGTTTAAATACATCCTATGACTTGCTCGTAAAGGATTAGGATGAACTTGATAGTTCGCTAGTCCAACTAACTTGTCGTCGACCTCTACGACGAATCCATATTGAGGGTGTTCATCGTTCAGTATCCAACCGAAGGTCGTTTGTAGATCTGCTTCCGACACCTCGACACCGTAGAATTGCTTATATCCGGAGTAGAGAACTTTCCACTGATCATAGTCTGTCGGTTCAACTGGTCTGATATCCAAAACTAAGGTTCCTTGAGTGAATATACGACTACCGTTACTTTGGAGATTTTTCTCACAAAAGTCTCTCGGTATTTTTTCCGTTCTTTAAGTTTCTTTAAAGTCGTCCAAACCAACTTTGTACTAAACAAGTCCGTTCTAGAGGGTCGTATTCGATTTGTATTCAAAAAGTCTCGTATTTGAACAGTCGAATAACCCCTTCGATCTAACTCTAAAATTAGATCAAATCGACTGTTGTATTCTTCACTAAATTGTTTCGAAGTGAAAAGTGGTGAATTGATCATCACCGTAAATTGAAAACAGTAGATGGTAGTGAAATTATTTTTTTTAAATCTACTCCACCGTCACCGACTTAGCGAGATTCCGCGGCTGGTCGACATCAGTCCCTTTAAGCACTGCCACATGGTACGAGAGAAGCTGCAGAGGGATAGTGTAGATCAGCGGCTCGATCCAGCGCGGCACTTCAGGCAACTGAATCACATGCATACCCTCTTGGGTATCGAGCGTCTGCTCACCGGCAAATACGTAGAGAACACCACCGCGCGCACGTACCTCCTGCAGATTGGCTTTGAGCTTATCCAGCATGTCGTTGCGCGGCGCAACTGTGACAACAGGCATCTCTTTATCTACCAGCGCCAGCGGGCCATGTTTGAGCTCACCCGCTGGGTAAGCTTCGGCATGGATATAGGAGATCTCTTTGAGCTTCAGCGCTCCCTCCATCGCTATTGGGTAAAGCGCTCCTCGACCAAGGAAAAGAGAGTGATGCTTTTCTGCGAAATCAGCAGACATCGCTCGAACTTCCAAGTCTAGGTCCAACACCTCTTTGGTGAGAGACGGCAATGACCTCAACTGTGCCACGATTTCCCTTTCCGTATCAGCGGAGAGACCATTACGACGACCTAGAGCGATAGTGGTTAGCATCAGCGCAACCAACTGGGAGGTGAACGCCTTAGTTGAGGCAACGCCAA
>JABXHP010000283.1 GCA_013373575.1 Oceanospirillaceae bacterium
ATTCATTGAGAGTTCGGAGCGAAGCTGATCGACATCTTCATAATAGAGAGCGGCTGCCTGCCAGCGCGCCAGCAACAGCACTTCGCGCGTTACTGCCGCGGTGACGTTGGGGTTACCATCGCGATCTCCACCCATCCAGGAAGAGAAGCGTATCGGTGAACAGTTGAGCGGTAAGCGCTGACCAAGGTGTCTCTGCATCTGCTGGTCTAGCTGCTTAAGATAATTTGGTATTGCTTGCCAGAGTGAGTTCTCAATGACGGTAAAGCCCCACTTCGCCTCATCGACAGGCGTAGGGCGTTGCTTACGGATCTCGTTAGTGTGCCAGATCTGGCTGATTAACTCATCGAGACGAATTCCCACGGGGATATCGTGATCAATCGCCTTAAGGCAATCCATCACCTGATCAAACTTATTGATCAGGGTGCGCCGGTTCACTTCGGTGGGATGCGCAGTCAATACTAGGTCTATATTGAGATCGCAGAGTGCTTCAGCAATATTGGCATCATCAATGCCCCGCTCTCGCAGAGCCACAATAGTGGACTCAAACTCATCACCTTTCTCATCGGGGGAGCGTTGTTCATAGCGACGGATGCGGTGGTGCTCCTCAGCGATGTTCGCCAGGTTAAGGAACTGTGTGAAGGCTCGCGCTACTGGGAGCAGCTCCTCATCTTTGAGCTGCGAGAGGTGAGCCTGCAGTGCCTCATTATCGCCCGCACTGCGCCCCTCCTTAGCAAGCTGACGAATCTGCTCGATAACCGCAATCATCTCGTCACCAAGATCATCTGCAATCGTACGCCCGAGGCTGTCGCCAAGACGGCGGACGTCATCACGCAGATCTTCGTGCAAACTACTCATTAGATTCTCCAATAGGCTATTGGATTAGAATCAGGACTCAAGACCTTTAGCCTGATCCCACCAGTGGTCTAACTGCTGCAGTGTGAATTGGCTCCAATCCCTACCCGAGGCAGTTACTTGCTCTTCTATATAGCGAAAACGGCGCTCAAATTTGGTATTGGTGTTACGCACCGCCTGTTCAGAGTTGACGCCCAGTTTACGTGCCAGATTTACCTGGGCAAACAAAAGATCACCCATCTCATCTGCAACGGCATCCTGATCACCGGCCTGCATCGCTTCACGCAACTCGGCAATCTCCTCTTCTATCTTGTCGAGCACATCGCTCGCTTCAGACCAATCAAAACCGACACCGGCAGCACGTTTCTGCAATTTGGCCGCGCGACTCAAAGCCGGCAACGCTAGGGGAACTTCATCTAAGATACCCGCTCGCGCTTTCTGTTCGCGCTCAACCGACTTTATAGCCTCCCACTGCTCATTGACACGATCCGACTCGATCTCGTCTGTGCGCCTAGCACCGCGAAGCTGGCCGTCAGGAAACACATGCGGATGTCTGCGCACCAACTTAGAGACAAGCTGATCGATGATTCCATCCATATCGAAGAGGGAGCGCTCGCGCCCCAACTGGGCGTAGAAAATCACTTGGAACAGTAGGTCACCTAGCTCGTCTTGAAGGTGGGGCCAATCCTCCCGCTCGATGGTATCAGCCACCTCATAAGCCTCCTCCAGAGTATGCGGAACGATGCTGGCGAAGTCCTGCTGCAGGTCCCAAGGACACCCTGAATCAGGATCACGCAGACGTGACATCAAGAAGATTAGATCCTCTAAGGTGTATTGGCTCATCAGTGCACGCCTGTACGTTTACGATGGACGTCGTTGACGTTAGGGATCTGGTTAATCTTATCCATCACTTTGCCTAGCTTATCAAGACGACCGATCTCCAGTGTGATTTCCAAGTGGGCCTGGTTACTCTGACGGTCGGTGTGGGTATTCGCTCCCAGCACGTTGACCTTCTCGTTGGCCAAAATAACCATCACGTCACGCAGCAGACCTGAGCGGTCAAAGGCCTCAATGACAACATCAACCGGGTAGGCGATCTCAGCACCGTCATCCCAATCTACATCGAGTATGCGATTGGCCTCGCGCTCGCGCAGACGCTCAAGCTCTACACAATCCGCGCGATGAATGGAAACGCCGCGACCCTGAGTGATAAAACCGGCTATGGCATCGCCGGGCACCGGCTTACAACAGCTGGCAAACTGCGTCATCAAGTTACCGACCCCAAGGATGTTAACACCCGAAGAGGTCGATTTTGCCTTGCGCGGTTTGGAGGTTGGAATATCAAGATCAAGCTGTGAATCACGCTCTGCCTTCTCTTCGCGCATCTGCGCGGCATTGATCACCTGCGATATCCGCAGATCACCAGCACCCACAGCCGCAAACATATCCTCTTCGGAACCGAATTTAAGCCCCTTGGCAATATCTTCAAGATCCATTTCACTGGCGTTCAGCGCTAAGCGCTTGAACTCCTTAAGGATCATATCCTTACCAGCATCGGCGTTCTGATCACGTGCCTGAGTTTTGAACCAGTGCGCTATCTTAGCGCGAGCACGCGAGGTGTAGACAAAACCCAAGTTAGTGTTGAGCCAGTCACGGCTTGGGCGCTCCTCACGAGAGGTCATCACTTCAACCTGATCGCCAGTCTGTAGGCGTCGGTTTAGGGGGACGATGCGCCCGGAGATCCGCGCACCGCGGCAACGATGGCCAATTTCGGTGTGCACGCGGTAAGCGAAGTCTACTGGAGTTGCGCCTGCAGGAAGGTCGATGACATGACCGTCCGGGGTGAACACGTAAACACGATCCTGAGCCACGTCGCCACGCAACATGTCGCCGATAGACTCGGTCTCGCCAAGGTCCTCGTGCCACTCAAGTACCTGACGCAGCCAAGAGATCTTCTCTTCATAGCCATCCTGACGGCTAGCAACATCGGTACCTTTGTAGAGGTGGTGAGCACACACGCCGAGCTCAGCCTCCTCATGCATCTGATAGGTGCGGATCTGAATCTCTAGTGCTTTGCTCTCGGGTCCAAACACAGCAGTGTGCAATGAGCGATAACCGTTTGGCTTAGGCGAGGCTACGTAGTCATCAAACTCGTGCGGGATGTTGCGCCACAGACCGTGCACGATACCTAAAACCGTGTAACAGTCTCGCACCTCCGGCACCAGAATGCGGACAGCACGCACATCATATACCTGACTAAACTCGATGTTCTTGCGCTGCATTTTGCGCCAGATGGAGTAGATATGTTTAGCGCGTCCATTCACCTCGCCATCTATATCTGCCTCCAACAATTTGGCCCGTAAGAGTGTCACTACGTCATCAATAAACTGCTGACGGTCTAGACGTTTCTCAGCGAGGAGTTCGGCTATGTGTTTATAGTCGTTAGGCTTGAGGTAGCGAAAGCTAAGATCCTCGAGTTCCCACTTTATGTGCCCTATACCGAGTCGGTGGGCAAGCGGTGCGTAGATATCGAACACTTCGCGTGCTACAAGATAACGCTTGCGCCGGTCAGCATTCTTAACCGCTCGAATTGCGCAGGTGCGCTCAGCTAGTTTGATCAACGCGACGCGCACGTCGTCAATCATCGCCACTAGCATCTTGCGAACATTATCGGTCTGGGTGGTGTTGCCCAATACGGGATCTTCATCCCGCGGATTCTTCCGGCTACCGATAGCAGCCATCTGCAGCACACCCTCAATAAGCCGAGCTACCGACCCACCGAAGCGACTTTTGACGCGTTCTAGGGAGAGCTTACCCTCACGCACAGCACGGTAGAGCACTGCTGCTATGAGCGCATCTTCATCTTGCTGCAGGTCGGCTAAAATCTGGACCATCTCGAGGCCAACAGCCAATGCGCCCTGCTCAAATGTCCAATCGGCCTCGGAGTCATCGGACTCCTCAACAGCGCTCTGGACAATCTGACATGCGTTTAGGAAGCGACCCGAATCCTTGATCTCGATCTGCGTCTGCAGACGCTCCAACCAGAGCTCTAAGTCAACGGAACCATCCTGACGGACGGGTTGCTCCTCACGTACCTTAACCATAAAACTGAGTACTCCATGCCTCTTCAGGCACCGCCCCGGAAAGACACCCCGGGGTTCAAAATCTGATGCCTGTATAGTGTAGAGAGGAAGCCTACACCCGGCAAATAGCGCTAGATGTTAAACACGCCGGTTGAGAGGTAACGGTCACCTCGGTCACAGATAATACAGACAATTACTGCGTTAGAGACCTCCTCGGCAAGGCGCATCGCGCCAGCCACCGATCCACCCGACGAAACGCCACAGAAGATCCCCTCTTCACGCGCTAACCGCCGCATCATCTGCTCAGCCTCGCTCTGACTCACATCCATCACCAAATCGACTCGGGGACGCTCGAAAATCTTTGGTAAATAGGCCTGGGGCCAGCGGCGAATACCGGGGATCGCAGAGCCTTCACAGGGTTGCAAACCCACTATCTGGATTTCAGGATTCATCTCTTTGAGATAGTGAGACACACCCATAATTGTGCCAGTGGTTCCCATAGAGCTGACGAAATGGGTAATCTCGCCACTTGTCTGACGCCAGAGCTCAGGTCCTGTGCCTTTGTAGTGAGCAGCTGGGTTGTCGGGATTGGCAAACTGATCTAGAACCTTCCCCTCACCACGCTGCTGCATCGCATGCGCCAGATCACGAGCGCCCTCCATGCCCGTCTCTTTGGTCACTTCAATCAGCTCAGCGCCGTATGCCGTCATCGCAGCTTTACGCTCTGAACTCATATTGTTGGGCATGATCAACTTCATTTTATAGCCTTTGATAGCCGCAGCCATCGCCAGCGCAATGCCAGTGTTCCCCGAGGTTGCCTCTATAAGCGTATCACCAGGTTGGATCTCGCCACGCTCCTCCGCCAAAGTAATCATACTCAGGGCTGGACGATCCTTAACCGAACCTGCCGGGTTGTTTCCCTCGAGCTTACACAGAACCGTGTTACCGTTTGGCGCACTGATTCTCTGAAGTCGCACTAGGGGAGTCTCGCCGACGAAGTCAGCGATCGTGGGATAAGATTGGCTCATTAGATAAGGCCTTAAGCTATAAAAAACGATATTTATATAATTCTTATATCATAACACTGACAGGATAATGAATACCGCCCTTGTTACACAGTCGAGCACTCACAGATTTCCGCACTGAATAGATTCCCGCGCTAAATCGATTCAGCAATTACCTGCGCCACGACATAGTCGACCTCGTCGCTGTAACTCAAATGCCAATGGCTAGCGCCAAGTTCTTGCGCGATCTCTGCCGCGCGCCCCGTCAGGTTAATAAGTGGACGACCGAGTTCGTTCTTGGTCACTTCCAGCTGTTGCCAACCAACACCTCGCCCTATACCCGTACCCAGCGCCTTCACAGCAGCTTCTTTTGCGGCGAAACGTTTAGCCAAAAAGCGTGCCGGCTGACGGCTTGCGCGAGACTGCTCAAGCTCGCTCGGAGTCAACACACGCTCTGCCAGACCCGGCGTGCGCTCTAGCGCGGCTTCAATGCGCGCAATCGCAACGATATCGGTACCTGTACCAATGATCACGCACGAATCCGCAGGCGCTCAGCCTCAACGCGCTGAGCTGCACTCTGCATCAAGGCAGACATCTCACGGATCGCCTGATCAAGGCCAACAAAGATGGCACGTGCCATGATGCCGTGACCAATATTGAGTTCATGCAGCTCAGCAATCTCGGCAATCGGCTCAACATTGTGGTAGTGCAGGCCATGTCCCGCATTGACGATGAGCCCCTTACTGAAGGCGTAGCTTGAGGCTTTACGAATACGCTCGAGCTCAGCAGACTGCTCGGCACCCTCTGCCTCTGCATAGGCTCCTGTATGCAGTTCAATGACTGGCGCTGCGCAGGCGACTGCGGCGTCAATCTGAGTCATATCAGGATCGATAAATAGCGACACCTCGACTCCAGCATCCGCCAAGCGCTTACACGCAGCCGCTACACTGGCTTGGTGTCCAGCGACGTCAAGACCGCCCTCAGTTGTAAGCTCTTCGCGCTTCTCCGGTACTAAACAGGCGTGAGCAGGCTTGATCTCTTCAGCAAAGCTGAGCATCTCATCTGTCACCGCCATCTCAAAGTTCATGCGGGTCTGTAGCGTCTGCGCTAGAACCCGAATGTCACGATCCTGTATATGTCGGCGATCTTCGCGCAGATGGACTGTAATGCCATCAGCACCGGCATGCTCTGCAATGGAGGCGGCATATACAGGGTCTGGGTAGGCAGTGCCACGCGCCTGGCGCAGGGTTGCAACATGGTCGATATTGACACCAAGTAGCAGACGGTTCGGATGATTCACTGAGAACTCCTAAAAGTCGGTTTCTCGCGGCGCTCAAACAGCGCACGCGAGCGCAGGGGCTTATCCCCGAGCAGTTGGTTAAGTTTGAGCCGCATTAGGTGCTTGGCCGCCTTGCGGACATTTGCGTCAGTATACCGATCTGCCTCAATATCTCGAAGCCAATCGATTGCATAGCTTTGCGGCTGCGGAGCGCTGAGGGGCGTCCACCCCTGCTCAACACTGAAGTGGTAGTAGGGTTGATTCAGATGATTCAGATCATCCCAGACACCAAGCTCTTTCAGCAACTGATGTTCAAAGGTGCGCAGTGCACCCTCAAGATCCTCACCGCTGATTAGCTCATTGAGCAGGTAATTATAGAAGAGAAACAGGCGAGGCAGAGGCTCCAAGGGCTGCAGAAGCCGTTGCAGCAGCTCATTTGCATAGAGGCCGCAGAGTAGAGAACGCCCCTGCAACACGGGCAGATGTTCGGCGATCTCGGCGCCTAAAAGAGTCTTTAGCTCATCGCGCCCTTTAAACCGCACAGCGAGTTGGTTAAACGGCTGCAGTGCTTGGCGTAGCGAGGATCCCGGACGACGACCACCACGGGCAACGACTGAGACCCGACCAAAATCAGCGACAAACAGGTCGACCAGCAGACTTGTCTCGCGATAGGGTCGCGAGTGCAACACAAACGCGGCGAGCTGCTGATCTTGCTGATGCATGGTCAGTCGTGCTTGTAGCCCAAGCTGGCGAGTGCGCGCTCGTTATCTGCCCAACCTCGCTTCACCTTTACCCACAGGTTTAGCATGATCTTAGCGTCAAACATACGCTCCATATCAAGACGAGCATCACGGCCAATTACTTTGATACGCTCGCCCTTCTCGCCTATAACGATCCGCTTCTGCCCTTCGCGTTCAACCAAAATCAGTGCGCTGATAGTGAGCAGACCGCGCTCGTCTTGAGAGAACTCCTCAATCTCGACGGTAGTGCCGTAAGGCACTTCATCACCAAGGTTACGCATGAGTTTCTCACGCACCAGTTCTGCGGCGACAAAGCGTGAACTGCGATCGGTGATCTGATCATCAGGGTAGAAGTGCATCCCCTCGGGCATGTGCTTCGCAACCACTGCTTCGAGCTTATCGACGTTATGCCCCTTCTCTGCGGAGATAGGAACAATCTCATCAAAGCTGCGTTTGGTGTTGAGCTGCTCAATCCAAGGTAGCAGCGTCTCTTTATCCTTCAGCAGATCAACTTTGTTAACTGCCAGCACGACCGGGCAGCGAGCATGCTGCAATTTCTCCAGGACAATCTCATCCTCTTCGGTCCAAGCGGTACGGTCGACTAGAAACACCACCAGATCGACATGGCGTAGGGCCTCACTTGCCGCTTTGTTCATGTAGCGGTTTAGGGCGTTGCCTTTAGAGTCATTGTGCAACCCAGGGGTATCGACATAGATAACCTGAAGATCATCTTCAGTTTTTATGCCGAGAATCTGGTGGCGCGTAGTTTGAGGTTTTTTCGAAGTAATACTGAGTTTCTGACCCAGAATTCGATTTAGCAGCGTGCTTTTGCCCACATTCGGGCGACCAACAAGGGCGACATAACCGCAATGACTCATTATCTCTTCCCTCTACCCACGCTTTTTATTTAAACCTAGTGCTGCCAGTGCTGCACGAGCAGACTCCTGCTCAGCCTGTCTTCGACTGCTACCGACACCTCGTGTGGGTTCGTCCAACAGTGCAACATCGCAACGAATATGGAACGTTTGATCGTGCGCCTCTCCCTCAACCCGCTCAAGCTCATATGCAGGTAGAGGCTGGCGACGAGACTGCATATGCTCCTGCAGGCGAGTCTTGGAGTCCTTCAGCGTCTCCTCCATATCCAGCTCATCAAGACGGCTGTGATAGAGTTTGCGCACGAAATCCTTCGAAGCGGCATCACCGGCATCTAGGTGAATCGAGCCTATGATCGCTTCAACTGCATCTGCCAAGATTGAATCACGCCGAAAACCACCAGACTTGAGCTCACCCGAGCCTAAGCGCAGAAAATCACCGAGCCCCAGCTCACGGGCTATCTCTGCCAGGGTCTCACCCTTTACCAAGCGAGCACGTAGGCGGCTCATCTCGCCCTCTCGAGCTTGCGGAAATTGGTTAAACAGCGCTTCAGCAATAACGAAGTTAAGAATTGAGTCGCCCAAGAACTCCAGGCGCTCGTTGTTGCGTTTACCACAGCTACGGTGAGTCAGTGCCAGTTCTAGCAGCGACTCATCCTGATAGTTGTAGCCAAGCTTGGGGATAAGGTCTTTAACAGGTCGGATCAAGGCTTGGTTGCCACGTATTCTTCTTTAAATTTCACCACGGCATCGACGTTATAAAACATCGGCACGCGAATTTCATAATCGAGCGTGAAGAACACCTCACTCTCTTTCTGTTTGATCACCAGCGAGGGTGTTTCACCATCAGGAGCATACTTCGGTAGTCTCACCTGGTTAATCGTAAAGCGACGGTCAATGTTGCGTCTGATCGTGCTCAGATCTTTCTTCATCTCTTCGCGATCTTCAGTAATGGATTCAAGAATCGACTTGAATGTCTCATGATCCGCATAGGGAGTGAACAGCTTAAACCCTACCGTGAAGAAGATACCACCTACTAGCAGTACGATTAACAGATTAAAGAAAGATATACCGCGTTGGCGACCCAGTGAGTGCATGTGTGCTCCTTGGACTTACCGCTACTGAATCCCCCGCATCGCAGTGAAGTCTGGGATGCTGGTCCAGTTAGCCCAATGCATCCATACACTTACCGCTTTGCCGACGAGCAGTTCATCTGGAACTGTGCCCCAGTAACGGCTGTCATTGCTATTATCACGATTGTCGCCCATCACGAAGTACTGACCCTCCGGGACTACCCAAGCGCCCTGCATGTTGCGGGCATTCAGGTCGCGATAGATCTCGTGGTCAACGTCCCCGAGTGTCTCTTTAACTAACAGACGCTCAGGCTTTGCGGGTGGAAGTTGAGCAATCAGTGACTGCTCTTGTGGCTCACCATTGATGTAAACCACCTTATCCTTGTACACGATCTCATCGCCCGGTAGACCGACGACACGTTTAATATAGTAAATAGTTGGATTTTTTGGGTATTTAAATACAACAACGTCGCCGCGTTCAGGGTCATTGTTGTCGACAAACTTGATGTTACCCACAGGGGTACGCAGCCCATAGTGGTATTTGTCTACCAGAATGAAGTCACCAACCTCTAGCGTAGGCAGCATAGAACCCGAGGGAATCTGGAAGGGTTCGTAAAGAAACGAGCGCAGAATCAGTACCGCAGCGAGTACCGGAAATATTGAGGTGCTGGTCTCAACGATAGTGTTTGGCTGTAGAAGTTTCTGTTTCGACTCATCTGTTGGTGCAGTGGCTGCCGCCTTTCTGCGTAGGGGAGCCAGCAACAGTTTGTCCAGCACCCAAATAACACCGGTGCCCAGAGTGACTACTACAAGAATCAGCGCAAAATCTAAATTCATAGGGTTCTCAGTCGTCCACTTTCAATACAGCAAGGAAGGCATCCTGTGGAATCTCTACGCGACCCACCTGTTTCATGCGCTTCTTACCCTCTTTCTGCTTCGACAGCAGTTTCTTCTTACGTGATACATCACCGCCGTAACACTTCGCCAGTACGTTCTTACGCAGCGCCTTAACAGTGGTCCGCGCGATGATCTTGCCACCCAGTGCCGCCTGAATTGCCACATCAAACATCTGTCGAGGTATTAGATCTTTCATCTTTTCACAGAGCTGGCGCCCTTTATACATGGCGTTATCACGGTGCAGAATCACAGCCAAAGCGTCGACCTTCTCACTGTTAATCAGAATATCCATGCGCACCAGCTTGGCCGCTTCAAAGCGGATAAAGTTGTACTCGAGTGAGGCATAACCGCGTGAACAGGACTTAAGACGATCGAAGAAATCCAGCACAACCTCGGCCATCGGCAACTCGTAAGTGAGCTGTACCTGATTACCTACGAACTGCATGTTCTTCTGTACGCCACGCTTCTCCACACAGAGGCCAATAACCTGGCCGAGGTAATCCTGCGGCACAAGAATATTGGCTTGCACGATTGGCTCGCGCATCTCGCGGATACCACCCGGATCAGGCAACTTTGATGGGCTGTCGATGTAGAGCACATCACCGTTGTTCATCTCGACTTCGTAGACGACTGTTGGTGCTGTAGTGATCAGATCGAGATCATATTCGCGCTCGAGTCGCTCCTGAATGATCTCCATATGCAACATACCGAGGAAGCCACAACGGAAACCGAAGCCGAGTGCATCCGACGTCTCAGGCTCGAAGAAGAGCGATGCGTCGTTTAGCGTTAGCTTATCGAGCGCGTCGCGGAAATCCTCGTAGTCGTCTGAACTGGTGGGAAAGAGACCCGCATAGACCTGTGGCTGCACCTTCTGGAAACCTGGCAGTGAGGCAACATCTGGTGTCTTTGCATGCGTTAAGGTATCGCCCACAGGAGCACCGTGGATATCTTTGATACCCGCTACCACGAAGCCGACTTCACCAGCGCGCAGAATATCGGTGGTTGTCTGCTTCGGTGTGAAGATACCGACCATCTCCGCTTGATAGTTAGTGCCGGTCGACTTAACCATAATCTTATCTTTGCGCTTAAGAGTACCCTGGACGATTCGTACCAGAGATACAACGCCAAGATAATTATCAAACCAAGAGTCGATAATCAGTGCCTGTAGCGGTGCGTCGTAGTCGCCCTGTGGCGGTGGAATTACCTCAATCAGCGCTTCAAGGACATCTTCTACACCCATACCGGTTTTAGCCGAACAGGCGATCGCCCCATCAGCGTCGATGCCAATCACCTCTTCGATCTCTTGGCGCACGACTTCCGGCTGCGCCTGTGGCAGGTCCATCTTATTCAGGACTGGCAATACCTCGAGACCCTGCTCGATCGCGGTGTAACAGTTGGCTACAGACTGTGCTTCAACACCCTGCGCCGCATCAACCACCAACAAGGCACCCTCACAGGCGTAGAGCGAGCGTGACACCTCGTAAGAGAAGTCAACATGCCCTGGTGTGTCGATGAAGTTGAGCTGGTAAGTTTTACCGTTTTTAGAGTTGTAGTTCAGCGTCACACTCTGCGCTTTAATGGTAATACCGCGCTCGCGCTCGATATCCATGGAGTCGAGCACCTGTGCAGCCATTTCGCGGTCAGAGAGACCACCACATATCTGGATGATGCGGTCAGCTAGGGTCGATTTACCATGATCGATGTGCGCGATAATGCTGAAGTTGCGGATATGATCAAGCGTGCTCACGATAGTTATTACTCAAAAATGCAGTTATTACAGGCGCTAGGGCCAAAAATTAGCCGGGAATTTTACTTGAATTTGCAGCACATAGATAGAAAAGAGGGAGCCGAAGCTCCCTCATCTGCTCATTTCAACTCTTACTCGATTCGAAGCGCCAAGTAGATAGGGCTACCTGAGCGCACAATCCGCAGTGCTACAGGACGATCATTTGGCAGATCACCAACCAGATCGCGCA
>JABXHP010000372.1 GCA_013373575.1 Oceanospirillaceae bacterium
ATCCCGAGGTGGAGAATGTATTCTTAACAGTGAGAGATGGGGTCAACGTCGTCCGCAAACTGCCTTAACTCAGGCGCTCAGCCAGGACTTTTTCCAGCCCTGGCGGCACTCCTTTAGTAGGGCCGCTGACATCCAAGGCTCCTAACAACATCTCATTCAATGCGTTATCACTCTGAGAAAAAAGCTCTTCTACACTGCTACGTAGCACTTCGACGCTGCTTAACCAATCTTGTAAGCGCTGAGCCCAAGGGTGCTCCGGATGCGCCTGCTTTTCAACCTGCTGATACTGCTGCAACTCTATGCGTCTGCTCTGCTGTAAATTGAGATCAAGCCTAGCAAGTTCACTTGGATCTAGCTGCAGTTCAGAAGCTAAATCGAACGCCTCATTAAGGCGGCCAGCATAGAAGCTATCGGCCACTTCGTTCACTTGGGATAGCAGATTCTCTATCGCCCGATACTCCGCATCATCCAACTCACCCTTTACCTTGAGCTCATAGCTACTCTGGCTCTGAGTAGCTAGTGCAACACTATTAGTCTCAGCTTGCGCCGCTATCGACTCGCGGTTGTTAAACCTTATCTCCACCTTATCGCCATCCTGAGTCACTAACTTGAGTTTGAAGGACTCGCGATACTCCAGCGCTGCGGCAACGGACTCAGTTACCTTTGCGGTTGCTTCTGCCGGGTTAATCTGCGCCAATTTGTCGAACGTCAGGGCTTCAGTCTCGTTGTACAACTCTTTTACGCTGCCGGTGAACTCCTGCATCGCTTGAAGAATACCAAGCGCTTCATCAAACCCCTTACGCACGCCTGCTAACGCACTCTGATACATAGACTCGAGACGTTCGGGTGAGGCACCGCGAGATGCTGCGCCAGCCAACCCACGCGCTACAAAATCAGCAATACGGCTGGAGACACTCTGGGCACTAAAGTCCGCCTGATCAGCATTGACGATCTCATCGACCTGTTCAGCCTTGAGGTGTTTGCCGAGCGTTGCTAGCAGCTCCTGTTGAGCGGATTTCGCTTCAGGGCTCGTGGCAGCAGTTTCGGGCCCTCTACTCGGAGGCATATAGGTATTGGGGGAGGTTAAAATCTGCATAGCGCTACCTGCGTTTTTATAGTTCAGAGCCAAAGAGGGCTAGCGGCAAAACTACAGGAAACCTAAGTGAATAGATTTCAGTTGGCTAGACTTGAGAATAGTTCAGCCCAACAAGCATAAATTTCAAGACAAAATCGAATCTATTGAATTTAATTCAAGGTTATACTGGCGTCTGTGAATTGCACACTAATGTTTTTGAGGCTCCGGCATGGCTCTCTCGCTGAATGAAAAACTAAACAAGAAAGATCTCGGTGTTTACCTGATAGGTACTACGCCTCCAAAAGAGGGGACCGACGATGAGAAGATGCGCGAGATCGCCGAGAAACTGCTGGCCCGCCTAGAGAACATCGAGTACGACGGCATGATCATCTACGACATTCAAGATGAGAGCGCCCGTATTGATACCCCTCGTCCTTTTCCATTCAGCAGCACTCGCGAGCCACGCGAATATGCCGCAACCATCTCCGCGCTAAATGGCAGAGAGACATTGACCTACAAGTCTGTAGCGCAACGCGACACTGCAGAGTTCAAGTCCTGGTTGCAGGAGACAGCGACAGAGTACGATCAGAGCAACTTTGTATTTGTTGGCAGCCCAGCGGCAGACGTTGCCAAAATGAGCTTGCCGCAAGCCTATGAAGCGGCTCAGCATGCCGGTGTCGATATTCAGATTGGCGGTGTCACCATTGCTGAACGCCATCAGAAGAAAGGCGATGAACACCTGCGCTTACTTGAGAAGCAGCAGCAGGGTTGCACCTTCTTCGTATCTCAGGCGGTCTACAACGCCCAAGCGACCATAGATATGTTGACGGTCTACGCGCGCGAGTGCCGCGAGCGTAATATTGAACCTGCCCGCATCATTCTGACGTTCACCCCCTGCGGTAGCGCCAAAACACTCGAGTTTATGCGCTGGCTTGGCATCTCAATTCCCCAAGCGACCAGCTACCGCATTCTGGATGCGAAAAATCCGCTGCTTGAGAGCCAGCGAATCTGCTATTCAAACCTCACGCACATACTTTCAGCGGTTATCCCGCTGGGTTTGCCGCTGGGACTGAACATAGAGAGCATCACTAACCGCAAAGAGGAGATTGATGCAGCTATTGCGCTATATCGTCTGCTGAAGTCGCGGATGGAGCTCTCTCTGGCTCGGGCTGCTGTTGGGATCTAAGGGACTCGATCTGGTTTAGCAGCTTATCACGCTCAAGACGAAGCTGTGCCACCTGCTCGGGAGCCCAATGCAGCTCCTGAGCTTCTAGATCTAGTTCGTACTTAACCTGCGACAGCAGGTCCATCCCCAGCAGTCCCTGGTGCGGCGAACTGCCGCTAAAATCCAACATCTGCACCTGCGCGGGGCTGATCTCAAATGGACCGATCTGCAACTTATCTAAGCTTGCTTGATAAAGCGGTATCGCCTCACCACTCGCGGTTCGAGCCGCACCAACTTCCCGCTCTTGGACCGCCAGATCGGTCAATGTGTGACGGTGAAAAACGGTGCGATTTGCGCCCGTATCCAGCAATAGGTTCAGGTCTCGGCTACGATTTCCGCGACTGACCTGTACGGGCACAACGATCTGATTATTGCTAAAGCTGATGGGGGAACTGACGCGCTCTAGCAGCTGATCTAGGCGACGAACCGCAGTCTCAAGTTCAGCGACCTGCTGAAGACGGGCGGTTTCGAGTTGCTGCTCAGGTGTTTGTACACTGCGCTTGCGCTCAATCAACTGATCGCGATACTCGAGTGGTACCTTGTAGAGACGATCGACAAAGACTCGCCGCCCACTCTCATCCCTGTACTCGTACAGTTGTGCGTGAACAACTGAAGAGACTGTAAGGGCTGTACTAGCCGCCAGCAAGCTTAACGCTATAGCCCTCTTTCTCCAGCATGGTTTTAATCTTCTCACGGTGATCACCCTGTATTTCGATCACACCCTCACTGAGACTACCACCGGTACCACAGCTCTTTTTCAGGCGTTTTAACAGCGCTTTTAGTTCAGCTTCAGGCTGAGCGACTCCTGAAATTGTAGTCACACCCTTGCCTTTTCGCCCTGCGGTCTCGCGTCTAATGCGCACAACCCCATCAAGCCCTGCGAGTCGTTGCCTGTCGGCAAGCTCAGCGCAGATACAAGCGCTCTTCGCTTCGCCGCAATCGGGGCAGAGGTCGCCCTTCTCAGTGGAGTAAACCAGACGACTCAATTGATCAGATAAAGAGGCCATATACGCTCACCTTTAAACCCTAATACCACCACCGATCTGCCGAGCGAGATAGCTGGCGTAGGAGTCGGTCATACCTGAAATGAAATCGAGAGCACGCATATAACTGGCGTAGAGTGAGTCACTCGGCGCCGGTGCATGTATACCCATAAGACTCATAATCTTTTCGCTGCGGTAGCATAGGTTATCG
>JABXHP010000083.1 GCA_013373575.1 Oceanospirillaceae bacterium
AAAACAAGTTAGAACTACTTCAATGCTAGAACTCACACCTGAAGAGAAGACCTCCAGAATTATCGAAATGGCTTGGGAAGATAGGACGCCCTTCGAAGCTATCAAAACCCAGTTCGGTATCGCCGAGCCAGACGTCATAAAACTCATGCGCAAAGAGATGAAACCGAGCTCTTTTCGAATGTGGCGCGCGCGCGTATCCGGTCGGGCGACCAAACATCTAAAAGTGCGTCCCGAGGGTATCGACCGAGGCTACTGTTCTCGCCAGTACAAAATCAACTCCAAGCCGCGAAATAAGCGTTAAAAACAGAGTTTCTGACCGCTGTCTCTTAACCCTCAAAGCCTGTTGCGGTATAGTCTCGTGCACTATATTTGCCGCACTTTAAGGATAGCGTTAATGCAGGCTGACATCGTGATTTTGGCTGCCGGTCAAGGCAGCCGCATGAAATCCAAACTCCCCAAAGTACTCCATCCACTCGCCGGCAGAGCGTTGGTTCAACATGTCATCGATCAGGCGAACACCATCGAAGGCGCCAAGATGCATGTAGTGGTCGGTCACGGAGCAGAGCAGGTTGAGTCTGCACTCGCAAATCAGGGTGCAGCCTTTTATTTGCAAGCGGAGCAGCTGGGCACCGGGCATGCAGTTGCGCAAGCGGTACCGGGTCTTGATGCACAGGGCGTGACCCTTATTCTCTATGGCGATGTGCCGCTAACGCCAGCCGATCTCATGCAGTCGATGGTGCAGATCGCCAAGCGAGGTCACTTAGCTCTGCTTACCGTTGAGCTAGCAGACCCGACCGGGTATGGGCGTATTGAGCGTAACGCTGTGAACGATGTTATCGGAATTGTTGAGCATAAGGATGCTAATGAGTCTCAGTTGGCGATTACCGAGGTCAACACCGGTATATTGGCGCTGCCGACCGCTTTGATGATGGAGTGGCTGCCCAAGCTCTCTTCCAACAATGCCCAGGGCGAGTACTACCTGACAGATCTCATAGCGATGGCCGCCGAGGCCGGAATCGCTATCAACACTCTCAATCCCAATTCAGAGTTTGAGGTGCAGGGCGTTAATAACCGCCGGCAGCTGGCTGAGTTAGAGCGCTGGTATCAGCGGCAACAAGCCGGCTTGCTAATGGATGCGGGCGTGACCTTGGCAGATCCAGCGCGTATAGATGTGCGCGGTAAGATAACAACAGGTACGGACTGCAGCTTCGATATCAACCTGATTCTAGAGGGTGAGGTCGAGATTGGTTCTAACGTCAGCATCGGGCCGAACTGTGTCATAAAGAACGCCCAAATCGGCGATGGTGTAGAGATTCTCGCCAATTCGCACATCGAGGGTGCAATTATCGCCGCAAAGGCGACTGTCGGACCCTACGCGCGTCTACGACCTGGCACACAACTTGCTGAAAGTACCAAAGTTGGCAACTTTGTTGAGATCAAGAAAGCCAGGGTTGGAACGGGCTCCAAGGTTAACCACCTTAGCTACATCGGTGATGCCGAGCTTGGTAGCGATGTAAACGTAGGCGCCGGTACCATCACCTGTAATTATGATGGTGTGAACAAGTCGCTTACCGAGATCGGAGATGGCGCATTTATTGGATCGAACAGCTCGCTTGTGGCCCCGGTAAAAGTGGGTGCAAAAGCGACCGTTGGCGCGGGTTCAACCATTACTCGCGAAGTTGCTGACGAAGAGCTGGCGGTTGCACGCGCCAAACAGCGAAATATTGATGCGTGGGTGCGTCCCACTAAGAAGGTTTAAATTATGTGCGGCATAGTTGGTGCAGTATCAGAACGCCAAGTCAGCGGAATTCTGCTGGAGGGTCTCCGTCGTCTCGAGTATCGCGGCTACGACTCAGCAGGTATGGCAATTCATGACGGCGAGGCCCTTGGGCGCCTGCGTCGTATTGGTAAAGTCCAGGCGTTGGCCGATGCTCAAGCTGAGACGCCAATCAGTGGATCACTCGGTATAGCACATACACGCTGGGCAACCCACGGTGTTCCTGCTGAGCACAACGCACACCCGCATATGTCCGGTGACCGCGTGGCCGTGGTACACAACGGAATCATCGAAAATTTCGAAGAGTTAAAAAAAGAGATGCTCGCCAAGGGAGCACAATTCACCTCGGAGACCGATACCGAGGTAGTGGCGCATCTGCTCGCCGATCAACTAGCATCAGGTAAGAACCTTGGCGATGCGCTCTCTGCCGTCATCAAACACCTCGAAGGTGCTTTTGCACTGGGTGTAATTGACCAGGCTAATCCCGATCAGCTCTACACCGCTCGCAAGGGCTCGCCGCTGGTAATCGGTGTGGGTATTGGCGAGAACTTTATCGCCTCGGACCAGCTGGCGCTGTTGCCAGTCACGGACCGCTTTATGTTCCTGGAAGACGGTGACATCGCCTGTCTGACTCGCGAAACCATCCAAGTTTGGGATAAAAAGGGCCAACAGGTTGAGCGTCCGGTAACTCGTTTCGAGCACTCTACAAGTGCTGCCGAGAAGGGCGAGTACAAACACTTCATGCTCAAAGAGATCTTCGAGCAGCCCGAAGTTATGGCTAACGTGCTAGAGGGCCGTATCAGTGGTGACCGGCTGCTAGAACAGTGTTTTGGCACCGAAGCTGGATCTCTATTTGATCAAACCAAAAATGTGCTGATTCTCGCCTGTGGCACCTCTTACCACTCTGGTATGGTGGCGCGGTACTGGCTTGAGGAGATCGCTGGCGTTCCCTGTACTGTGGAGGTCGCCTCTGAGTTTCGTTACCGCAAATCGGTTATACCGGCAGGCACGCTACTACTGACGATTTCTCAATCAGGTGAAACAGCCGATACACTCGCAGCACTGCGTGACGTTCAGGACAAAGTGCTTGGTTCATTAGCAATATGTAACGTTCCAGGCAGTTCTCTGGTACGTGAGTCCGCACTTAGCCTCATGACTCACGCGGGTCCGGAGATTGGCGTTGCCTCAACTAAGGCGTTCACCTCCCAGTTGGTTGCGCTGATGCTAACCACTATCGCTCTAGGTCGTCGTAACGGTCTCTCCGCTGATACGGAAAGGGAAATCGTGGCACAGCTGAGGACATTGCCGTCTCTCACCAAAGAGGTGTTGGACCTAGACTTGGAAGTTCGGGCGATGTCTGCTGATTTCGCAGAAAAGCATCACTCTCTTTTCCTTGGTCGAGGAGCGCTCTACCCAATAGCTATGGAGGGAGCGCTCAAGCTCAAAGAGATCTCCTATATCCATGCCGAAGCTTACCCAGCGGGTGAGCTCAAACATGGCCCGCTGGCGCTGGTAGATAAAGAGATGCCTGTTGTCACAGTTGCGCCGCGCAACGACATGCTGGATAAGCTCAA
>JABXHP010000023.1 GCA_013373575.1 Oceanospirillaceae bacterium
ATTCATCCACACGATTTAGCCCAGGTCTGTGCTGATAGTCAGGTTGCCGTCAGGTCGGGTCACCATTGCGCCCAACCTTTAATGAGTCTGTTGGATATACCCGCCTGTTTGCGAGCTAGTTGCTCCATCTATACAACGCGATCCGACATCGACCGACTTGTAGACGCCTTGCGTCAGGCACAGAGGTTGTTTTTATGAATGAAGCAAACGCCCTCTACAAGGATGCACTGCTGGATCATTATAGGAATCCTAGGGGTCATCGGAAGGAACCGTTTGACGAGAGATACATCACAGCTAGAGGTAGAAATCCGCGTTGTGGTGATGATGTAGAGTTGGGCCTGAGTCTGCGAGAGGGGAAGCTGGTGGACGCGGGGTTCCGAGGACGAGGGTGCTCAATTTGTATGGCCTCTACCTCAATGCTGGTTACGGCCATCGCTGACTCAAGTCGAGATGAGATGGAGGAGCTCTATCAGAATCTCTGTGATTGGCGTGATCAGCAATCCGAATTGCCCGAGTCCTTAGCTCCACTTGAGGCGGTGAGATCCTCGCCCGCTAGGCAGAAGTGCGCACTGCTAGGGTGGAACGCACTTGGCGATATCCTTGAGAGCTTAAAGCGCTCATAGACCGCTTAAGAGACTGTGTTTCACAGGTGTTCTCTTCGTAGCTGTTCTGTCTAAGCTCCAGCTAATGATAGACCAGTACGGCGCTATTTGTTAGCGAGTCGGCTAACGCGTCGGCTAACGACACCGTGCGCAAACTCCAGACACAAAAAAAGGGCCCGAAGGCCCTTTTTGATCAATCTAGCTAATTACTTAGCTTCTTTGCGTGCTTTCGCTTCAGCAATAACCGTATCGGCTACGTTCTGAGGACATGCAGAGTAGTGGTTGAACTCCATAGAGAACTGACCACGACCTGATGTCATAGTACGCAGGTGTCCGATATAACCGAACATCTCTGACAGCGGCACATCAGCCTTGATACGAACGCCTGTTACGCCAGCTTCCTGGTCTTTGATCATGCCACGGCGACGGTTGAGGTCACCGATAACGTCACCGACGTGATCTTCCGGAGTGAACACGTCAACCTTCATGATAGGCTCAAGTAGCTGAGGGCCTGCTTTCGGCATAGACTGGCGGAATGCGCCCTTCGCAGCGATCTCGTAAGCGATAGCTGATGAGTCAACGGCGTGTGACGCACCGTCGAACAGTTCAACTTCAACGTCAACCACTGGGTAACCAGCAAGAGTACCTTCCTGCATCATTGATGCGAAGCCTTTCTCAACAGCCGGCCAGAACTCCTTAGGAACGTTACCGCCTACAACTGAAGAGGTGAACTTGAAGCCGGTACCTGCTTCGGCAGGACGGATGCGGTAATCGATTTTACCGTACTGACCTGAACCGCCCGATTGCTTCTTGTGGGTGTAGCTATCTTCGACAGGAATAGTGATCGATTCACGGTAAGCAACCTGCGGTTTACCAACAACCAGCTCAACGCCGTAGGTACGCTTGAGGATGTCGACTTTAACGTCGAGGTGAAGCTCACCCATACCCTTAAGGATGGTTTCGCCCGAATCTTCGTCGGTTTCGACGCGGAATGATGGATCTTCTGCAACCATCTTACCGATCGCGATACCCATTTTCTCTGAACCGCCTTTGTCTTTCGGAGCGACAGCGATTGAGATTACAGGCTCTGGGAAGACCATCGCTTCCAGAGTACATTCGTGTTTCGGATCACAGAGGGTGTGACCAGTCTGCACGTTCTTCATACCGACGATCGCGATGATGTCTCCAGCAGTTGCTGTAGAAATCTCGTTACGGTCGTTTGCGTGCATCTCAACCATGCGGCCGATACGCTCGGTTTTGCCAGTGGCAGAGTTAAGGATGGTATCGCCCTTATTCAGTACGCCAGAGTAGATACGTACGAAGGTCAGAGCACCAAAGCGGTCGTCCATGATCTTGAATGCAAGTGCGCGCAATGGCTCATCTGCAGATACGATCGCTTTACCGCCCGTTGGGTTACCCTCTTCGTCGGTCAGATCCTGAGGCTCAACTTCAGTTGGGCTTGGCAGGTAGTCAACGACGCCGTCCAGCACCAGTTGTACGCCTTTGTTCTTAAACGCAGAACCACAGAAGGTTGGGAAGAAGTCGAGGTTGATAGTGCCTTTACGGATACAAGCCTTGATCTGCTCTTCGGTAGGCATTTCGCCTTCCATGTACGCCATCATTAGATCGTCGTCCTGCTCTACAGCAGTTTCGATCAGTTGCTCGTGGTACATCTCTACATCATCAACCATGTCCGCTGGGACATCAGTGATCTCGTAGTTCTCTGGTAGACCAGAGTCGTCCCACACGTAGGCTTTCTTAGTCAGTACGTCAACAACGCCAACGAACTGATCTTCTGTACCGATTGGTAGGGTCATAACCAGTGGGTTAGCACCCAGCACATCTTTGACCTGCTTAACAACGCGGTAGAAGTCAGCACCGAGGCGGTCGAGTTTGTTTACGAAGATAACACGAGCTACTTCGGACTCGTTAGCGTAACGCCAGTTGGTTTCAGACTGCGGCTCTACGCCGCCTGAGCCACAGAACACGCCCACGCCGCCATCGAGTACTTTGAGTGAACGGTAAACTTCTACTGTGAAGTCAACGTGCCCAGGAGTATCGATGATGTTAAAACGGTGGTCTTTCCAGAAACAGGTAGTTGCTGCAGACTGGATGGTGATACCACGCTCCTGCTCCTGTTCCATGAAGTCGGTTGTTGCCGCACCTTCATGCACTTCACCAGTTTTATGGATCTTACCAGTGAGCTTCAGGATACGCTCAGTAGTTGTGGTTTTACCCGCATCTACGTGAGCGAAGATGCCTATATTTCGGTATTTGCTTAAATCAGTCATGGTTTCACTCTGATTAGTGGGTGTAAAAAAGTGCGCGCATTATACGCGCCTATGGCCGATGATGGAATAGTCGGCGCAATGAGATTGGCTAAAACTTGTCCAGCGAACGCACTAAGCTCGTACAGCTATATGCAAGGGCTTGAGCGGATCCAAAATCGGTTGTTTTTCACAAAAAAGGATTCCTTAGGCTTGACTCTCGGGTTGATAGCGTTAAAATTTCGCGCCGACTCGGACTATCTTTGACAAAAGTTTGTCCGCTAATTTAAGTGATCAATCAAGGGATACAGCCCGTGGCTAAGCAACAATTTGAACGTAACAAACCACACGTTAACGTAG
>JABXHP010000411.1 GCA_013373575.1 Oceanospirillaceae bacterium
AGATGACCAAGCGCTCGCGGATGTGCGTAACCTCTTAGGTGATAGGGAGCGCCGCGCAGACCTGCTGATAGAGTTTTTGCACCTTATTCAAGATACCTACCGTTGCCTTAGCGCTGCGCACCTGCGCGCACTGGCAGAGGAGCTGAAGCTATCGCAGGCTGAGGTGTACGAGGTGGCGAGTTTCTACGCCCACTTCGACCTGGTTGCCGATGGCGAGACGCCCCCACCTGCAGTCACTATCCGTGTCTGTGACTCGCTTGCCTGTGAACTTGCGGGCGCTCAACAACTGAAGGCTGAACTTGAGGCGGGTGTAGACCCTAAAGCCGTGCGTATTCTGCGCGCACCCTGTATGGGCCGCTGTGATACTGCACCCGTGGTAGAAGTGGGTCATAAGCATATCGACCACGCCACTCCTGAGTCTGCACTTGCCGCCGTAACAGCGGGCGACTTCAGCCCGGTTATTCCTGCCTATCAAAATTACGATGAGTATGTGAAGACCGGCGGCTACACAGAGCTAAAGGCGCTGCGCAACGGCAAAATGGATGTCGAACAGGTGCAGGACCTTATCCTCTCTGCCGGCCTGCGTGGTCTGGGCGGTGCAGGCTTCCCCTCCGGACGTAAGTGGTCGTTTGTGCGTGCCGAAGAGGGACCACGCTACCTTGCGGTGAATGGCGATGAGGGAGAACCGGGTACCTTTAAGGACCGCTACTACCTAGAGCGTACGCCACACCTTATGCTTGAAGGCATGCTGATTGCGGCTTGGGCAGTAGAGGCCAAAACCTGCTTTATTTATATGCGCGATGAGTACCCTGCAGTGCTTAAAATTCTGCGCACCGAGATTGCCGCGCTAGAGCGCGCCGGAGTGGTTGCACCTGGTTATATCGAACTACGCCGCGGCGCAGGCGCTTATATCTGTGGTGAAGAGAGCGCAATGATTGAGTCGATTGAGGGTAAACGCGGACTACCGCGCCATCGCCCTCCGTTCGTGGCGCAAAAAGGCATCTTCAATCGTCCTACCCTAGTACACAACATCGAGACCCTCTACTGGGTCGCACGTGTCTGCCGCGAAGGTGCTGAGGTCTTTAACAGCACTGTGAAGAATGGTCGCGTAGGGCTGCGCTCTTACTCAATCTCCGGACGCGTAAAGAACCCAGGCGTTCACCTGCTGCCAGCAGGCTCCACCATTACCGACCTTATAGAAGCGGCCGGTGGCATGCTGGATGGACACAGGTTTAAAGCGTACCAGCCAGGCGGCCCCTCTTCGGGCCTTCTGCCAGCCTCTATTAATAATGTGCCAATGGACTTCGATACGCTACAGCCGCTTGGGACTTTTATAGGTTCAGCTGCAGTTGTGATTCTGTCCGACAAAGATAGCGCCAAAGAGGCGGCGCTTAATATGTTGCGCTTCTTTGAAGATGAGAGCTGTGGGCAGTGCACACCTTGCCGTGTGGGGTGCGAGAAGGCGGTGAAATTGATGGAACAAGATAAGTGGGATAAACCGCTGCTTGAAGAGCTCAGCACGCTGATGTCCGATGCCTCAATCTGCGGCTTGGGTCAAGCAGCCCCTAACCCGATTCGCCTCACAATGCAGCATTTCCCGGAGGAGGTGTAACAATGGTTGATTCAGTGCAGTTTATATTGGATGGCCAAGAGGTTAGCGCGGCACCGGGCGAATCACTCTGGCAGGTAGCGAAACGTGTGGGTACTCAAATTCCACACCTGTGTCATAAAGACTCCGAGGGCTACCGTGCAGACGGCAACTGCCGTGCATGTATGGTCGAGGTTGAGGGTGAGCGCACACTAACCGCTTCCTGTATCCGCACCCCTAGCGAGGGCATGGTAGTTAATACCCAGAGCCAGCGTTCGGTTTCGGCGCGCAAAATGGTGGTGGAACTGTTGATGGCGGACCAGCCTGAACAGCCAAAAGCGCACGATCAATCGTCGCACTTCTGGGAGATGGCCAAGCTGCAGTCGGTCTCTGAAAGCCGCTTTCCGCCAAAAAAACAGGACGCTATTCCGTTGCTGGACGCGTCGCACGTTGCAATGAGCGTTAACCTAGATGCCTGCATCCACTGTAACCTCTGCGTGCGTGCCTGCCGTGAAGTCCAGGTGAATGATGTTATTGGCATGTCTGGGCGTGGCCACAGTGCCAAGATCGCCTTTGATTTCGATGACCCAATGGGCAGCTCTACCTGTGTCGCCTGTGGTGAGTGCGTGCAGTCTTGCCCAACGGGTGCACTGATGCCTGCGGCTGCGCTTAACGACGAGCTGGTTGGCGATAGCAAAGCGTTCGACCGTGAGGTGGAGAGTGTCTGCCCCTATTGTGGCGTTGGTTGTCAGCTGTCGTTCAAAGTTAAGGATGAAAAAATTCAGTGGGTTGAGGGTATTGATGGCCCAGCCAACGAGAACCGCCTCTGTGTTAAAGGGCGTTTCGGGTTTGACTATATCGCTCACCCGCACCGTCTCACTAAGCCGCTGATCCGCCGTGAAGATGCGCCGGCAAAAGGCTTGAACGTCGATCCAGCCAATCCATACACCCACTTCCGCGAAGCGACTTGGGACGAGGCACTGGACGTTGCTGCAAATGGTTTGGCCGCGCTGCGTAGCGACCGTGGCGATCGCGTTGCAGGCTTCGGTTCAGCGAAGTGTTCGAACGAAGAGGCCTACCTCTTCCAGAAACTGATTCGTCAGGGCTTTGGCCACAACAACGTGGACCACTGCACCCGTCTGTGTCACGCCTCATCTGTTGCTGCACTCATGGAGAACGTGGGCTCAGGTGCGGTTTCGGCAACCTTCAACGAGATTGAGAACGCCGATGTCGCTATTGTTATTGGCGCCAATCCAACCGAGAACCATCCGGTTGCGGCAACCTACTTTAAACAGTTCGCTAAACGTGGCGGCAAGCTGATCATCATGGACCCACGCGGCCACGGTATGAAGCGCCACGCCTCGCACATGCTGCAGTTCCGTCCCGGAACTGACGTAGCAATGCTCAACGGCATCATGAATGTAATCGTTGAAGAGAAGCTCTACGACGAAGCCTACATCGAGTCGAAAACTGAGAACTGGCCAGCGATGAAAGCGCATCTTGCTAGCTTCCCTGTGGCTAAGATGGCTGAACTCTGTGGTATCGAAGAGGAGATGCTACGTGATGTTGCGCGCACCTTCGCCAATGCCAAGGCTGCTATGATCTTCTGGGGTATGGGTGTGTC
>JABXHP010000146.1 GCA_013373575.1 Oceanospirillaceae bacterium
ACCAAGATAGTTTTAATTGTCATATTATTCTTATCTTCAAATCAGTCGCTTCGAAAAGTCGTTTATAGACTGCAGCCAAAATAGTACCGACGAAAGGCACACCTCAGCGGATGACAGGAGATTACAAAACAGATAGTCTTTATGAAATCGAATAATTTTTAACTTTTAGTAAAACGATTGTTTATATGGACGTACGCCAACTCAGAACGCTTCTGGCAATTCGCAAATATGGTACTTTTGCCAAAGCGGCGGACAAGGTTTCACTAACGCCTGCTGCCGTTGGTCAGCAGATCGCTTCACTTGAGCAAAGTCTAGATGTAACCCTTTTCGATCGCACTACTCGACCACCCGCGATCACAGCACAAGGGCTTCAAGTGGTTGAAATGGCAAACAAGATAATAAGAATTGTTGACGAGACTAATGCAAGCCTCAAAGGGACGCTGATCGCTGGTACCCTGATGATTGGTTCAGTGAGATCAAGCGCCCTGAACCTACTTCCAACAGCAATGGTCGAACTAAGAGAGAACTTCCCACAGTTAAAAACCAATTTACGCGTATCACTTTCCTCAAAACTGGTGTCTGATGTTGCCTCAGGTGAGTTAGACGCAGCTTTAGTTGCGGAGCATATTATACTGCCAGAGTCGTTGCGATGGAGTCCCTTCCTACGGGAACCGCTCTGGCTTATTGCGCCTGTAAACTTCAAACTTACAGACTTCAGAACGATGCTACGAACAATGCCTTTCGTGCGCTTCAGAAGCGGAGTTCCTCTTTCCAGCCTGATCGACACAGAGGTTTCAAGATTAGGTATTAACACACTGGATGTCGCCGAAGTAGACACCATTAGCGCAATTCTGACCTGTGTAAAGCGAGGGCTGGGAATCTCAATAGTACCCCATGTTGCCTTTGCGGAAATTGATGCTGAAAAATTGCAGAAGGTACCCTTCGGTGAGCCTCAATTAACGCGCCAAATAGGAATAATTGAACGCATCGATTGCCATCGTTCGCTGATCGTAAAGGAGTTGCACCAAGCACTGGCCAAACACAGTGGTGAATATGGAATCTTCCGAACAGAGTGACAGACTTACCCCAATAAATTATCTCGCCGCTGAACCTGTTGACCCTTTGTGATAACGGACTCTATGGATGCTACTCAGCAAAATCACCTCCATTCACGGGCAATCAGAGCCAAAAGATTCGACAACTTCTTGCCCAAACAGGTCATTCAACCCCCTGCTGTTTCTGCAGATCTAGCCCCTCAAAAATCGCCTCAATCGCCAAAGGCAGAAACGTGGGGTTGAGCGGTTTTTCGATGAAGTAAAGAACTCCAAGATCCTCGGCTCGTTGTTTCATCTCATCGCCTGTGTGCGCAGACATGACAATAAACGGCATCTTATCGTCAGCCGCTTTGCGGTAGGCTTCAATAAATTCAAAGCCCCCTAACTTCGGCATTTTTAGATCGATTAGAATCAGATCTGGCTGATGACGTAGCGCGATATTCAGCCCAGTTTTCGCCTCTATGGCAAAGAACAGCTTGTAGTACGGTGCCAGCATTTCGCGCGCCGCTTCAAACGTAAATTGATCATCATCGATGATTAGAACACTTCTCTTCATGATGCAGAATCCTTCGTTGCCAGGCCGGCGATCGTCCGTTTCATGTCATGTATATCCAGTGGCTTATTCAAAACAGCATCGGCACCCGCTTCGAGTAACTTATCAGTCTCTTTGCCAATAATACCGGCGGTCAACGCAACAACCTGACCGGTGAATCCATCCGCGCGAATGTGGCGAATTAACTCGTCACCACTCATCTCTGGCATCATCAAATCGGTCAGAACAATATCAAACTCACCGGCACGGAAGGCATCCAACGCTTGCTTGCCATTATCACAAACCACAACTTCGGCACCCGCATCCTTCAGTAGTTTGCTAGTGAGTAGCTGCAATGTATTCTGGTCTTCGACGAGCAGGATGCGCTTCCCTTGAAGCGCCACCGGAATGGCCGCTTCAACCTGTTCCTGCTCATTAGCATCGAGATGCAGATCCAGCGTAAACTCAACTTTAAAGCCAGCACCACCCTTTTCGCTCTCGAAGTACTCCACCGTACCACCCAGTTTTTCAGCTAACTCGCGGGTGATATAAAGCCCCAAGCCTGTGCCATCCGCACGGGTATCTCCACGGCTGAATGCACCAAATACCGCCTCGCGCAGCCCCTCAGGAATACCCTTGCCGTTATCTTCGACTATTAAGGTGAGATCGATCTTCTCATCTGCTCGCGGCTGAGCTTGCAGATCCACCCAGACCCTGTCTGCATCAGCATGGATGGCGGCATTTTTAGTGAGATTGGTGATCTTTTGACGCAGAGCCTGTGCGTTAAACTTACACAGAGAGTGCGACAGCTGATTGGATGTAACTTTCACATCAACATTGTGCTGCAGATACAGACCTTCAAGTGATCCTATAGTTCGACTGAGCACATCAAACGGACTGTCCACTACCGCTTGAGCCTGGTGTACTTTTTCCGGATTAATCACGGTTCTTAAGTCATCAACGATATTCAATACCGCATCCGTTGAGTCACAAATATTCGCGCCGTATTCGCCAATGTTGCGAAGACCCATCGCGTCTTCCATCATCTTTATTGAGGCGAGCGGCGTGCGGAGCTCATGCCCGATAATCGAGAAAATTTGAGCCTGTTTCTCGCTTCTATCTTTGAGCTCTTTATTTGCTAACTCGAGGCTGTTTTGTTGCTCGCGAAACTCAGTAATATCCTGACTGAGTTGCAACCGAATCGTATTGCCGGCCGCATCGGTGTACTCAGCGATTGTCATATTACGCACCCACTTGCGCGAGTCTTGACCGAAGTTCAGCGGGAAGTCGACGCTCTCGCCAATACGTGAGAGTTTATCTACGATCTTCGAGCGGTACTCTTCATCGGTCGCGGCCAATCGCGCGGGGCCGACCAGAAACTCCTCATCTTCGTGTGTGTTCTGGCTACGAATCACTTCACCAGTGCCGTTAGATAAATTCTCCTCAAACAACCACATACCCGCAAAATCTAGTGCCTGATTAAGCCGATTATTCTGCGCATCGATAATTGAGAACATATGAGCCTGCTTATCTTTTGCCATTTGCAGCTCATCAACCAAAGCTTGCAGCTCAAGCTCGTGTTTTTGAGCCTCCAGAAGACGTTTTTGTTGCTCACGGGCCCGCGTATTTGCAGATGCCATTTCTACATCTTTCTGTCTCAGGCGCACGGCTAACGCTGCGGAGAATGTAATTCCTTCGACAACAAAGCCGAACTGAACAGCCAAGAAATAGAGTGGTTCATGAATTGTATTATGGATCGTTAAAACCGTCGAAACTAACCCTAGCGTAGCGAGTCCCCATCCAATCGTTAACCACGGTGCTAGCATATGCCTTACATAGATTGCGCGTCCCAGCACGACCAACATGCAGACTGAAACAACCGCAACTAAGGGACCTGATAATTTCGTAAGTGTTTGCTGATCTAGCAAGAGAGCACTTAATACTTGTAGTCCCCCCGCAAGCCAGCCTATGCGGATAACTCCATGAATGATCGGTGTCA
>JABXHP010000134.1 GCA_013373575.1 Oceanospirillaceae bacterium
CCGTTAGAAGCTACCGATGACCAGCCCCCTGATAAGCTACCTGCAATGGCAACCTTTGATTACTTCAACAAACAGTGCTTAGCAAAATCAGTCGCTTCATTAGCGCTCCAATCACCTTTTGGCTTCTCTTTCATATCAGTGCACCAGGCATCACTTCCAACCTCTGGCGAGCACCCCACCAGAACAGTTAAAGAGAGAAGCAGAGCGGATACCAGCGAGATATTCTTCATCGTTTTACCTTCATTTGCGCTTAACAGAGAGCAAGCGGATATGTCTCTAGCATAGTTCATCTGAGCAGATGGCAATGCATGAAGCCTCATACAGAGAAAATTAGAGACTTTATCTGCACAACTGTCGCTTATGGCATAATTATTGCTGTTTATAGAGATGAAAGGAGGGGTTTAACACCGACACAAGAGACCACTCCAACTGACGAAAAACAGAAATTTTGCGAGAAAGTACTGCATATGGATATTCAGAACCAACCGTGGACAGATCCATTAAAGACCATCGTCGATAGGGCACTAATCGGCTCTGTAGCGCTCCTGCTCCTTGCAACCCTCGTTCAGACAGGGGTTTACTTTCAAGGGCACGCCCAGTATTTGGTGTCACCGGTATTTTTTCTAGCAGCATTAGTGCTGCTTGTGTTGCTGCGCAACAGGAGAGTGTCATTAGATTTCAAAACGATGGCGCTGGCACTAACCTTAGGAGTCGTCAGTGTAGCCATCGCGCCAGCCTCACCGACTGCGCTGACTGTTGGCATCATGATATCCATCATGGCGACCGCAGTCTGGTTATTCACCCGCCCCAACATCACGGCAATCTTTTTCTGGCTGCTTACCGCTATCTGCGCAACCAGCGTACACATCCTCTTTGCCGCGAACCCCGAGTCGCACCCGGCAAAGGCCATTGTGGTAGTCGCAGTTGGGGGTGGCATCTGCTTTCTAATGTACAGCTACGCTCATACTATGCGGCAACAGCGCCTTCATAATGAAGCGCTGATCAAATCCCAACGCGAACTGTTAAACACTGTCCAGACACAACAGCAAGTAAACGACCTGGCAATAAGAGCGGCTGACCTTGTGGTGTATGAAATTGACATGACAACGGGCTATGCTGAGGTTGTTGCAGGCAAATCTTCCTGGCCTGAGCTCTGGGCCACTAAACCCTTTTTGAATGTTCTGAGTGATGTGCTGCCGCCAGATGATCGCCAAATATTGGAGCACGCAATCGCCAATCCGGGTGAAATTGCTGAATTCTTGATACGCCATCCATTGACTAGTAAGCCTGTGTACTGGGGTCAATTCAGCTTTACAGCCCCGCTTGAGCGAGATGGGCGGTTCATTCAGATGGGATATCGTCTCAACACCGATTCTATGGTCAGAGCACGCAAATTAGCTGAGTCGGCACAGCAGCGAGCAGAGGCTACGCTACAACGCCTGAACAACATCGCAGAGGGCGGCCGCATTGGCCTCTTCCGCCACAATTTAGTGGACGATACTTGGGAGTGTAACGATATTTATCGCGAGTTCTACGGTTTACCGAAGGATCAGTTCCCAGAGGTGACTACAGCACTGATTGACGCGCGTTTTGACCCGCTAACCCGCAATCAGCAGCTTAAAGAACGATTAGAAGCCCGCTCTGGTGAGATACAGAAGAGTCACGAGCGCCACCTCGTTTTACCAGATGGTACGCGCAAGTACCTAAATACATTTGCCAAAGCTGAATATGCTGGCGATAAAGTTGTGGCGATGGCGGGCAGCGCGTTTGATCTTACCCAAGAGCGTGAAACACAGCTCCAGTTAACGCGCACCAATACCCAGCTCTCTGAACTTTTGGAGCGTCAGCGCTCTATGTTTGCCATTATTGGGCATGAACTGCGAACGCCGGTGGCCTCAATTGAGATGCTCTCTAAAGATGCTGAACTTTCAGACCGCCAAAAGATTGAGATGGTAGAAGATATTGCTCAAGGGCTTTTGGGTGTGCTTGAAGATCTGCGCACAGTAATTGCACCCGAGCGCATCAAAGAGTCGCAAGCAGTAAACGCCTCCCCCGCCGTCGTTGTAAGGCGCGCACTTACTCCCCTCTCCGGCCTGCTTCAAGAGACGGGCATCAGTCTGCATTTAGAGCTTCCTGAAGATGAGATGCAGTGTCGATTTAATACACAAGCGCTGCGCCAATTAGTTACAAACTTAGTCAAGAATGCAGCGGTACACTCAGGTGGTAAGAATATCTGGACAAGCCTCACCAAGCTGCCCACCGCAGAACCTAACAAGCGTGCTCAACTTCGGGTAGAGGATGATGGTAAGGGAATCGAGAGTTCACAGGTAAACAAGCTATTTGAAGCCTATGCGCGTGGTGACACTGACGCCGACGGAACTGGGCTTGGTCTCTTCATCAGTAGCGAATTGGCGATTGCCCTAGGCGGCCAGATTCACTACGAACAGAGTTCTAAAGGTGGGGCTGCATTTGTAGTAACTATGTCAGTAGATAGTTGCGACTCTAATTCAACAGAAACCGCTGTAGGTGAGACGCAGGCTGAAAACACCACTCTATTAGGCAAACGCATCCTTCTTGCGGAGGATGATAAAACACTGCAGCTGCTAACGAGGAAAATTCTATCCAATGCCGGCGCAGAGGTCTGTGTCTGCAACGATGGTGAGGAGGCGCTCGCAGCCTACAGTAGCAACACCTTCGACGTCGTGCTGACAGACATAATGATGCCCAAGCTCAATGGTTACGGCTTGGCAAAAGCACTGCGAGAGGCCGGCTACACCGGCCCTATCATCGGTGCCACCGCCGCGGTGGTGGGTAGCGAGACCGATACACTGCTAGCAGCCGGCGCCGATACGGTGATGGCAAAGCCGATCTCGCTCAAAAAACTGGAGAGCGCGATCGCTTCTGTGGAGACTAGAGTCAACTAGACTAGGATTACGGCATATGAAGGGCAGTTGCGCTTCAGCTATCACTGCGAGGTGTTACCGCACAGGCTCGGGTTCAGCCGACACTGGTGTGGGCACAAACAGAGATCCCAACGGCAATCTGGTGCGAAATCGAAGCGCTTGGGTACGACACCACCGACCCTGAGGCAAACCGGGTCTACGATCCGGCCTAACTTACGCGTCGCGACCTTATCCCTCCCAAAAGAGAGCATATCCACCTTTGGGAGCGCACTGAACTGCGCTCATGCCTGAAATTCTGACGAGCACAAACGAAAAAAGGGCCCGTAGGCCCTTTTCATCAGATGCTCGGCTATTAGTCGTCTGACTCTGGAACCACCAGGTTCAGCACGATTGCGCATACAGCAGCAGGGAGCAGACCTGTACCGAGCAGCGCTTTCAATGTGCCGTTCAAGTGCTGCATCGCCTCAGGCGCCTGTAGCAGACCCAGACCCAGTGACAGAGAAACACCAAAGATCATCATATTGCGGGTGGTCCAGTTCACCTCAGAGAGCATCTTCATACCTGAAGAGGCGATCATGCCGAACATCACGATTACACCACCGCCTAGTACTTCAATCGGTACCGTCTGGATGATCGCGCCCACTTTTGGCACTAGGCCACAGATAATCAGGAAGATTGCACCGATAGTCGCAACATGACGGCTCATAACCCGCGTCATGGCGATCAAGCCGACGTTCTGCGAGAAGGAGGTGTTAGGCAGTGCACCCGCTAGAGACGACAGTGCGGTACCTAGACCGTCCGCGTAAGTGGCGCCTTCGATCTCTTTGTCCGTCGCTTCACGATCTGCACCACCTTTGGTGATACCTGACACGTCACCCACCGTCTCAATAGCTGAGATGAAGGACATCAAACAGATACCGATAATCGCACCAGCAGCAAACTCAATACCAAATGGGAAGAGTTTTGGCATAGCAAAAACAGACGCTTTACCGACATTGCCGAAACTCACCATGCCCATCATGTAAGCCAGCACGTAACCAGCGATCAAACCAATCAGCACAGCTGCAGAGCTCAACATGCCACGCGCATAGAACTTGAGCGCCAGCGTCACAACAATGACTGTTCCAGCAACGCTCCAGTTGGCGAGTGAACCAAACTCAGGCTTACCGATAGCAGGTACACCACCAGCAGCATACTGAATACCAACTTTAAGAAGAGAGAGGCCGATCATAAGGATGATTAGACCGGTAACCAGAGGTGGAAGCGCGAAACGCATTCGACCAATAAACGGTGCCAACGCAGCCTGGAACAGACCACCCACCAACACACCGCCGGTAACTATCGCCATCGCTTCCACACCGCCGCCAGCGACTAGCGGAATCATAATAGGGATGAAGGCGAAGCTGGTACCCTGAACGATCGGTAGGCGCGCGCCTATAGGGCCGGCACCGATAGTCTGTAGCAGCGTCGTGACACCCGCCAACAACATACACATCTGAATCATGTAGAGCATGTTAGGGAAGTCAGGTGAGTTGGATCCGAAACCGAATCCCGCAGCGCCTGCGATAATGATCGCTGGCGTGATGTTGGCGATAAACATCGCCAGTACATGCTGAATACCCAGGGGGATTGCCACATGCATTGGCGGTGTATAGTTGGGATCCCGCATCTGCTCCGGGGTCATGTGATTGCTCATTGCTACCTCCAAATGGTCTCTCTAAATGAAGACCTTCTTATTGTTATTGGCAAAAGGCTGCCAACGCTATTAACCCTTTGATTTTAGATATCTTTCTTCAACCAAAAGTTTTAAATCCTTGCATTGATACACCCGAAGAGTGCACCAATATGTCCTAAATGTCACTTTTTTGCTGCTCAGGCTTTAACCCTCAGATGGCCAAACACCTTCTCAAGATCAACCTCCTGCTCGCCCTGCACCAGTTCAAGTCGCGCTTCGATATGGTCCAGATGTTCTGTCATCAAACTCAACGCTGCGGATATATCACCAAGCTCGATAGCGTCCAGCAGTTTACTGTGTTCATCTATGGCACAGTTGCTCTGCTGACTTGTCTGATACATAGCGATAATTAACGATGTTTGAGAGACCAAAGCGCGTAGGAAGTTTGCCATCGGCTCATTCCTTGCCAACTGTGCGAGCTCGAGGTGAAACTCACCCGAGAGGCGTATCGCGGTCCCCGTGTCAGCACGCGCCGAACTTGCGTGCTCTTCATCGATTAGCAGTCGAAGTAACTTGATCTCACGCTGAAGCTGAGGGCCGCGTTCCGCCACCCGCTCTACCAGAGCCAGCTCGATAAGGCGCCTTGCGTCCAGTATCTGACGTGCAGCAGCAGTGTTAGGCTTAGCGACATATGCGCCACGATTGGGGATCAGCTCAACTACACCCTCATGTGTGAGGCGCGAGAGCGTTCGACGGATGATCGTGCGAGATACGCCAAACACCTCACCCAGCCCCTCTTCCGTTAGCTTAGTCCCGGGGGCAAGTCGCTGTTCCAGAATGGCATCAAAAATGTGCTCGTATATCTTTTGATCCTGGGTAGCCACTTTGGTTTTGCTGCTCACGCCCTTGGCCTACCTTAACTGCCGCGGTAGGTCGAGTAGCTGTAGGGCGAGATCAGCAGAGGAACGTGGTAGTGCGCGTCGCCCTCAGCAATACCGAAACGGATTACAACCTCATCCAGAAAGGCAGGGTCAGCGAGTGCTGTTCCGCTGCGGCGGAAGTAGTCGCCAGCATGGAAGTGCAGCTCATAGGTGCCTGGCACAAAATCTTCACCGGCAAGAATCGGTGCATCAACACGGCCATCGTCATTGGTGGTAGCACGGGTTAGCTCTGCGAGCTGACCGTCAGCGACTTTGAACAGCACCAATTCGATGCCTTCACCGGGACAGCCAGCAGCGGTATCGAGAACGTGAGTTGTTAGGTATCCGGCCATGATATCTCTCTTGCAAAAATTGAACTGACGTTATGTATACCAAGATGTATACAAAAACCCAAGCATAAAAAGCTTTTTAACGACTAAGTTGCACTAAAGGAGCATTAGATAGCCCAAGGAGTTGAGCGAGGGCCAAAAAAATAGAGTGTTCAGTCGCACTGCTCAAAAATTAACCGCTTTACAGAGACGAAAGATTGTATACAATCAATTCCAGTTATTGTTCGATTTCCTCTTGGAGACCTCTTTATGAGCGACTACCCTCGCGACCTCATTGGCTATGGCAACAACCCACCCCATGCACGCTGGCCCAACGATGCCCGTGTGGCCCTCTCCTTCGTACTCAACTACGAAGAGGGTGGAGAGCGCTGTATCCTTCACGGCGATAGCGAGTCTGAAGCATTCCTTTCTGAGATGCCTTCTGCCGTCGCTTTTCCGGGACAGCGCCACATGAGCATGGAATCGATCTATGAATACGGCAGCCGTGCCGGAGTCTGGCGCCTGCTACGTCTGTTTGCTCAGAAAGATATCCCGCTGACTATTTTCGCGGTCGCTACAGCGATAGAGCGCCACCCCGATGTAGCAAAAGCGTTCGTTGAGGCGGGCCATGAGATCTGCTCGCACGCGCTCAAGTGGATTAGCTATCAAGAGACTGATATCGAAGCTGAGCGCAGAGACATGCATGAGGCGATAGAGATCCTCGAACGCGTCACTGGAAACCGCCCACTGGGCTGGTATACAGGTCGTGATTCACCCAACACCCGTCAACTGGTGATGGAGGAAGGTGGCTTTCTCTACGACTCGGACTCCTATGCAGACGACCTACCCTACTGGGTTGACGGCCCGAACGGCAAACATTTGGTGATCCCCTACACGCTCGATACCAATGATATGCGCTTTGCGCAGGTGCAGGGTTTCAACAACGGTGAGCAGTTCTTTCAATACCTCAAGGACGCCTTCGATACACTCTACGAGGAGGGTGCCGAGTCTCCGAAGATGCTCTCCATTGGCATGCATTGCCGGCTGCTCGGCCGCCCCGGCCGTATTGCTGGACTCAAGCGCTTCTTGGAGTATGTGCAGCAACATGAGAAAGTCTGGTTCGCGCGCCGTATCGACATTGCTAACCATTGGCACGAACACCACAAACCCGCTTAAACATCTGACGAGAGCATGAGTATGAGCCAATTCAAATTTGGAGTTCCGGCAGAGCTAAGCCGCGAACAGTTTGTTGAGACCTTCGGGGCAATCTACGAGCACTCGCCTTGGATTGCCGAGCGCACATACGACAGAGGCCTTAGCGCCCAACACAGCACTATTGAGACGCTACAAGCGGCCATGGCTGAGGTGTTTCTGGAGGCTAATAAGGATGAGCAGCTTGGCGTAATCATCGCCCACCCTGACTTGGCAGGCCGTGCAGCTCGCGCTGGTAACCTGACGGTCGAGTCCACCAGCGAGCAAGCCAGTGCTGGTATCGACTCGCTAACAGACGAGGAATACAACGAGTTCACGAATCTCAACGACGCCTATAAAGCGCGCTTTAACTTCCCCTTCATTATGGCGGTGAAAGGTAGCAACAAGCATGCGATTTTGGCCGGTTTCAAAGAGCGTATACACAACAGCCCTGAGCAGGAGTTTGCTCGCGCGCTGACAGAAATTAATAAGATCGCCGGCTTCCGCCTGGCCGATATGTGAGATAGGAGTTAGCCGATGGCTACTAAGCAATACAACCGCCTCGTCAACCTGGCTGATGCCCGCCTAGGTGCCCGCGCGATCTATGTAACTGATGACTGGTTCGCTGAAGTAAACCGTATGCTTGATCCTACCCCTCCTGTCTGGAAGGAAGGTGTCTATGATGAAGCAGGAAAATGGATGGATGGCTGGGAGTCACGCCGCAAGCGTTTCGAGGGGTATGACTACGCTGTCGTCAAGCTTGGCGTTGCTGGGATGATTGAAGCCTTTGAGATTAATACTAACTTCTTTACAGGCAACTACCCTCCCTCTGCCTCAGTAGATGTCTGCTACTCGCCAGACAAAGATCCTGATGCTGATACTCAATGGTTCCCGCTACTCCCCTCAGTACCCTTGAGCGGTGACTCTGAGCATCTGTTTGAAGTTAGCAGCGATCAGCCGTGGAGCCACGCGCGCCTGAATATTTTCCCAGATGGCGGCATCGCCCGTTTCCGCGTCTACGGTCGCCCTTACATCGATTGGGCAAATGTCGATGCCAATGAGTCAATCGATCTAGTGAGCGCTCTCAATGGCGGCCGAGCAATCAGCTGTAGCGATGAGCACTTCGGTAAGATGGGTAACCTGACGAACCCTGGTCGAGGTATCAATATGGGTGATGGTTGGGAGACTGCCCGCCGTCGTACACCGGGGTATGATTGGGTCATCCTTGAACTTGGGTGTCCCGGCGAGATCGATGAGATCGAAATTGATACGGCGCACTTTAAAGGGAACTTCCCAGATAGCTGTGATATCCAAGCGGCCTATGTTCAGGGCGGTACAGACGATCAGATCGCGACCCAATCGCTATTCTGGCGCACACTGTTGCCAAACCAGAAGCTCAAGGCAGATTGCATTCAGCGCTTTAAGGCAGAGGCAGACTTTGGTGTAATCACACACGTGAAGCTCAACATCCACCCGGATGGTGGTGTTAGCCGACTGCGCCTTTTTGGCAAACCCAAGGCACTCAAGCCTTAACTAGATAACACTAAAATAAGTCGATCTAAGGTACTGATAATGAAGCTTTTAAAGATAGAGCCGTTAACTAAAGAGGCGTTTGCCGCTTTCGGTCAGGTGATCGAGACCCAAGGCAGTGACCACTTCACGATAAACAACGGCTCAACCGAACGCTACAACCGCCTTGCGGACGTCGAGCTTGCACGCCCCGACGATAAGGCCATTATCAGTATCTTCCGTGCCAACCGACTGGAGTATCCACTTGAGATCAAAATGCTTGAGCGCCACCCTCAGGGAAGCCAAGCTTTTGTACCCATGCAGCGCCAACGTTTTCTGATTGTGGTTGCGCCCCCAGCTGAGTCACCAGACCCCAGTGAGATCCGAGCATTTATAAGCAATGGTAATCAGGGGGTTAACTACGCAACGGGTGTTTGGCACCACCCTATTCTGGCGCTGGAAAACTCAAGCGATTACCTGATTGTCGACCGCTCCGGTGAGGGCAACAATTGTGATGAGCACTTCTTTGGCAACGAGGAGATCTCCACCCTCGATGGTCGGGAATATCTTAATAATTAAACCTAACAAAAAGGACCAGGACTGATGGATCCGCACTACACTGAATGGCTAAACCTTCTTGTACGCTGGGTACATATGATCGTGGGCATCGCCTGGATCGGTGCCTCATTCTATTTCGTTTGGCTCGAGAACAACCTGAACCGCAAAAACCCGAAAGAGGGGCTATCGGGCGATCTTTGGGCAATTCATGGTGGCGGTATCTACCACCTGCAAAAGTACAAGCTCGCACCCAAGAAGATGCCTGAACACCTACACTGGTTTAAGTGGGAGGCATACGCCACCTTCCTTAGCGGTATCACACTGCTGGCGATCGTCTACTACCTCAACGCCCAGCTCTACCTTTTAGCACCAGGCTCTGACCTCACGCCAATGCAAGGCATCGGCATCAGTATCGCATCGCTGGTGGCCGGTTGGTTTATCTATGACTTCCTGTGTGACTCTGCGCTCGGCAAACGCCCTGCGCTTCTGGGCGTAGTGCTGTTAGTACTGCTTGTTGCAGCTGCTTGGGCACTATCACAGGTATTCAGTGGCCGAGCTGCTTACATTCACATTGGTGCGATTACCGGCACTATGATGGTTGGTAACGTCTTTCGGGTGATCATGCCGGGGCAGCGCAACCTTGTAGCGGCAATTAAAGAGGGGCGTGATCCTGACCCAGCAGCACCTGCGAAAGCGATGTTGCGCTCACGCCACAACAACTACCTGACGCTGCCGGTGCTGTTTATCATGATCAGCAACCACTTCCCAAGCACCTACGGTAGCGAGTGGAACTGGGCGATTCTTTTTGCCGTGGCAATGCTAAGCGTGCTGGTACGCCACTACTTCAATACTCGCCACGAGAGCCAAAAATGGGTCTGGACACTACCCGCATCAGCACTTGGCATGTTGGCACTGGCATTTGTTACTAAACCGGCACCGATGCAAGCAAACACCACCGGCGCCGAGGAGATCACTCTCGCGCAGGTCACGAGTATCGTTAACGAGCGCTGCACCAGTTGTCACGCAGCCAATCCAACATCAGAGATGTTCAGCGCCCCACCTGCTGGGGTGATCTTGGAGAGCAGCGAGGACGTAATACTCAACGCTGCTCGGATACACTCCCAGTCGGTGGCGACTCAGGCGATGCCTCTAGGCAATCTCACCGGAATGCTTCCAGAGGAGCGTGTGATGATCGGCAAATGGTTTGATCTCCAAGCTGCTTCAGCGAAAAACTGATAGATAGCAGCGATTTAAGGCGCCCTCGGGCGCCTTTTTTTACGCTTTTTCCTATACTTGTGGCTAGTCGTGGTTAACAAAGAGATCTAGACCTCATGCCCTCTACCGCCCAGACGGTTCTCCAAACCATGCGCCCGCCTTTTCTAGTGTTGGCGCCTACCAGCATCCTTGTTGGCACCGCGGCGGCTGCCTCCTCAGCGACCGAGATCAATCTTATACATGTTGCACTTATTACCATCGCGGCTATCAGCGCCAATATCAGCGTTAACATGCTGAATGAGTACTCAGACTTCAAAACTGAACTGGATCTCAATACCGCCCGCACGCCCTTTAGCGGCGGTAGCGGCGCTCTACCCTCAAATCCAGACGCGCTGCGCGCGGTAGTAACCGGAGGTGTGATCGCGCTACTTATTACCCTAGCCATCGGTATCTTCTTTCTCACTACTGGCGGGTGGAGCTTGGCATTTATTGGCCTTTTAGGTGCAGCGATCATCCTTACCTACACCGACTGGCTAAATAGATATCCGCTCGCCTGCCTTTTTGCGCCAGGCATCAGCTTTGGCCCACTCATGGTGATGGGGACAGAGCTAATACTATCCGGACAAGTGAGTATGCAGGGCGCAGTTACCGGGTTGGTGCCCCTCTTTTTGGTTAGCAACCTACTGCTACTTAATCAGTTTCCAGATATCGATGCGGATCGCGAAGCGGGGCGTAACCACCTGCTGATTCAGTATGGCATTGATACCGGCAAGCAGGTCTACCGCATTTTCGGCCTAGCAGCGCTTCTCACAACATTAGCGAGCCTCTACCTCTTCGCCACACCAATTTGGCTCCTTACAGCACTGCCTAGCACCCTATTGATCGGTATGATTTTTAGGGCACTCAATGACTTCGATGGCAATATAGAGCGCCTCGTACCAGCAATGGGACAGAATGTTGTTCTGACATTAATTACGCCCACACTACTGGGACTCGCTCTATTACTGAGCTAGGGAATTTACCAACG
>JABXHP010000217.1 GCA_013373575.1 Oceanospirillaceae bacterium
GCTCAATATCAGCCTTTCAGAGCGCTTTCTATTTTATCTTGATCAGCAGTATGCCGAAACTCAACAACGTCTGATCCTCGTTTTTGGTATGACATTAGCGCTTCAGGCGTTGCTGCTTGTACTCTACGGTGCGATTGCTAGAACCTTCGCAGATGCGAAGTCCTCCGCGAGTAAATTAGCAGCAAATTTGGCCAAGCAGGATAAGATGTTTTCGATCATTGGGCATGAACTGCGAACGCCTGCATCGGCTTTGAAAATGCAGATTGATGAGCTTGTTACCCAAGGAAGTCGTGAGCCTCGGCTAAAGGAGCTTTCACATACCGCCGAGCATCTCTTGGATGTGTTGGATGACATGCGGGTGGGAAGCTCGACCAGCATCTCCGATGAGTTTAAGGTTGAGGCTGAGTTCTCCGTTTATCAACTGTGTGAGGAGGTTGTGCATTCACTCTATTTTCTCGCCAGCCGCTATAAGGTGAACCTACATTTTAATGCCAGTAACTATGCCAACATCAGCAGCTATGGGCGTAAAAAACAGATTCGCCAAATCGTCATTAATCTCGTAAAAAATGCCATTCTCCACAGCGAGGGGAGCCGGGTGGAACTGCGCTTGCAGACTGAGGAACAGACTGATAAAACCAGTTTCAGTGTGCAGGTTCTTGATAATGGAGCAGGTATCAAAGACTCTCTAAAGGCGAGTCTGTTTGAGGCATTTGAGCGAGGCGAATCAAAATCTTCTGGTACCGGTTTAGGCCTCTATGTCAGCCGTCAGCTCGCCAAGGAGATGGAGGGCGGCGATCTTACCCTTCGGGATAATCCAACCGGTGGTTCTATTTTTGAATTGCGCTTCACACTGTACAACTTCGATCCGGAGCTAGAAGAGGACTCGACTGCTGTCTCGCTGATTCAGGGTAAACGCATCCTTTTTGTTGAAGATACCCCAACATTGCTTATGTTGGGTCACGCTATTCTTGCTCGTAGCGGCGCTGAAGTTATCGATGCGAGCCATGGTAAGGACGCTCTGGCGAGGTTTGAAGATGGGGATTATGACCTAGTCATTACCGATATAATGATGCCTGAGATGGATGGCTACGAGTTGACTCGGCAGTTGCGTGAGCGGGGCTTTGCCAAGCCGATTCTTGGTGTGACCGGTGCAACGGTGGGATCTGAGGCAGACAGACTATTGGACTCTGGTGCCGACTCAGTATTACCGAAGCCGCTGACGTTGGAAAACCTGAACGCAGCTCTGCGGGCTATCTATGATTCAGGTAAGTCGGAATAGTTAGGTTGGAGTAGTAGTGCTGATTCAAAGCTTGAGTGATACCCCTAACAACGAGGTGATTGACCTCTTCAGAGAGGTCTTTACAGCGTCTGAGGGCGCGCAAGCTGGCAGTTCTTTAGAGAAGTTAGTTAGTCAGTTAGCCTCGCACCCATCGCCGGATGAAGTTCTAGGCTTTGGCGCATTTGAAGACGAGCAGTTACTCGGTGCTATCTATTTTAGCCGACTCGATTTTGGCGACACCCACAGAGTATTCATGCTATCACCCGTAGCTGTCAGCAGTGCCTATCAACGTCGTGGTGTTGGGCAAAAGCTGATTACCGAGGGGTTAGCGCAACTGCGCATCCAGGGTGTGGAGGTTGTGGTTACCTACGGTGACCCTGCTTACTACGGGAAATTTGGTTTTCAAGCGATGTCGCAGCGTTTGATAAGCCCACCTTATCCCCTGAGCATGCCTCAGGGCTGGCTTGGCTTGGCCTTAAGCGGTGAGTCGTTGCCAGCAATTTTCGGAAAACCAAGTTGTGTCACCGCGTTTAATGATGAGGCGCTCTGGTAGCCACTTTCGGTTTGAGCGTCCTGCCAGCGTGCTCTCAGGTGTGCTCAATAGCCCTTTGTCGGGTCAAATATCGGGAATGGCAGCTCGCCGTTTCTAATCCTCTGGATATTTGCCACTAAACTCTTAACGGCAGAGCGGGGGTAGGTCTGCCCTGACGCATGGGGTGTGATATCTACTTTCGGATGCTGCCAAGCCCAGTGATCGAGTGGCAGTGGCTCGGTGTCAAAAACGTCGAGTGCAGCGCCTGCGAGTTTCTCTGCGTTGAGGAGTGTTTGGAGTGCACGCTCATCGATTACCGCCCCACGACTAATATTGATCACTCGTGCTTTTGAAGGGAGTAAACTGAGCCGCTCGAGATCGAGAAAGCTGTGCGTCTCTTTGGTGAGTGGTAGAACGTTGATCAACACATCCAGCTCGGCCATAAACGGCGCAAAGCCCTCAGCTCCGGTGTACAGCTTGAGCTGCTCCACTTCACGGTGGGATTGAACCCAAGCAGATACAGTGTAACCCGTGCGGTGCAGTGCGCGGCCGATCTGCGTACCTATGGCGCCCAGCCCAAGAATGCCGACCTTAAACTGATCAATGGGTGGGTACGCGATGCGCTGCCAAACCTTGTCTGACTTCTGAGCTGCATAGCTGTCGAAGTGGCGATAGAAGTGAGCCACCCAGTAGAGGCAGTACTGAGTCATATCAAAGACAACGGTTGGATCTACCAAGCGTACAATGGGCACAGCGGGCAAGGTTTTTTCCTTCATTAGGAAATCGCCACCGGCGCCCAGCAGCAAAATTGCTCTCAGATTGGGGTAGTTTATTAACTCTCCCGGTGGGAGATTCCAAACCGCAGCGAACTCCACCGCTCTTTTGTCGGGAACATCAGGGTAGACATAGATCGTCTCATCGGGCAGCTGCGTCTGCAGAGCCTCTACCCAGTCGTCAGTGCCGAAATCGCCGTTATATAAAAGGGTAGCCATGCTAATCAATCCGGTATCTGTTGATTGTTTCATCACTGAAGGTGAAGCCTGTGCCGGGTCGCTCAGGTATCACTATATGGCCGGCTTTGATCGTCATTGCCTCGTTGAACAGCGGTGCGAACCAGGGCATATGCTCTACTGATATACAGTTAGGCGCAGAGCCCGCAATCGAAAGGCTCTGCTCTGTGAATATGTGCGTCGAGATGGGCGTGTCGAATGTCGCTGCCAGCGCGCAGACACGCTGCATCTCCGTTAGGCCGCCGATGCGCTGCAAGTCTGGCATTAGCACATCGGCACAGCGCTGCTCAATAAGCGGGCGCATACCGTAACGGGTGTAGACCGTTTCGCCTGTAGCTATGGGTGTATCCAGTGCCACCCTTACATCGGTGTGCCCTTTGAGATCATGCACATCGACAGGCTCCTCTAACCAGCCAAGGTTGAACTCCTCCAGACGGCGTCCAAGCCGAATAGCCTGCTTAGCGTTAAAGGCTTGGTTGGCGTCGGCAAGTAGCTCTATCTCATCGCCTACGGCCTCGCGGAGTGCTCTTACGCGTTCAACATCCCGCTCGATAACGCTGCTACCAACGCGGATTTTCATGGATCTAAATCCCTGCGCAATAAAGGAGTGAGCCTCCTCAACGAGTTCATCAATTGACTGAGAGAGCCAGAGACCACCACTTGCATAGGTTTTGATAGAGTCACGGCAAGCGCCGAAAACTCTGTGAAGCGGTAAACCCGCAATCTTACCGACCAAATCCCAGAGTGCGGTATCTATTGTCGAGAGGGCCGATATCGTTAAGCCCTGATAGCCCGTCGGGTTGATCTCGCGCCAGATCGCCTGACCTATGCCGTTGACCGACGTTGGATCCTTTCCGATGAGGTGATGATTAAAGCCGTTTATCATCTCGTTAAATGCCTTGATACGCACTGCATTGAGCGTAAAGGCGTAACTCTCTCCTACCAGTCCCTCATCCGTCTCAATGAACAGCAAGACACAGCCGACCGAGCGCATGTCATGGATGGCGGTTGCTATGGGCTTTTCAAACGGGAGGTCGACGACACGTGTTTTTATTCCTGTAATTTTCATCTTGCTCTCCAGCTATAAGATGTTAGCGGCTATCTGCTGCAGCCCCGCCAGTGCAGTTTTCTGTAGATCTGGGTTCAGTGGAGACTCCGGGTATGCAAGGTAAGTCTGTCGGGTGAACACCGGTGCGCACTGCACTCTAAATAGACGTCCCTCACTGAGGTACTGACGCACGGTACTGATAAGAAAGTAGCCCGACCCGCCGTGTGTCAGGATATGGCTGAGCCCCAATGAGCTCAAACCGACAGAGAGTCGAGGTACGGATGTATCGGGAAAGGCCTCGGCATGTTGGGCCCGGAACTCATCGCCCCAATCAACAAACACATAACCGTCAACCATGCCGTAATCAACATCGCGTGGTTCAGTCGAGACTAGGATGATCTCCTCGCAGGTAAACTTTTCGATGCGAAGGTTCGCTTGCTGTTTAGGGGCATAAACCAGTGCAAGGTCGAGAAGCCCATCACGCAGCATTCGCATGAGTGGGTCTGAGTAGTCCGAAATAATGCGGGTAGCCACCTTGGGTTCAGAGCTCTCCATCCAGGATAGCCAAGGGGTAGCGACCTGATCCCAGTGGTTGAGCTGAATTCCCAGACTAAAAACGTTGGTTAAACTCTCTGGCAAGCTCACCTCTTGGCGTGCCCGTTCCCAGGCTCTAACCACGGTTAGTGCGTGTCGATATAGATGATGTCCCGCTTGGGTCAGCTGCGCACCGTCACGTTTGCGGACAAAAAGCGGCCGATTCAATCTGTCCTCAAGTACTTTAATGCGAGCACTGATTGTGGATTGCGTGAGGTGGAGTTTGTCAGCGGCGAGTTGAAAGCTACCGCTTGAAGCGATCTCTAAAAAGGCTCTGAGGTTCTCTATATTCATGCGTCGTGACTGCCTCTCGATTATTGATCGATACTAATATGAGAGCGCCCTGGTATGCATCGAATATTTCGATGTTAAATGTTAACTAAACTGATTTATCTGTTTTGTCCCTCTGGGCAGCACCATTTCCTACCGAGTAAACCGAGAGTAATATCGAAAAAATCGATTTAACTTCTAAAGATTATTCGTTGTACAACTTTTTTCACCGATGTGAACATCCTCGGAAACACAATAACAAGAGGATGAACGATGAGCGGTATAGACCTTTCTCTGAGCCAGCAGAAAGAGAACGTTCGGATCGATCTGGCGGCAATGTTCAGGCTGACGGCGCATTTCGGTTGGGATGATACGATTTGGAATCACATCACGGCGCGTGTTCCTGGAACTGACCATAATTTCTACATGCATCGGTTCGGTCTTGCCTATGATGAGGTCTGCGCATCTAATCTGATTATGGTGGATGAGCACGGCACCGTGCTTGAGGGCCCCGAGGACGTCAATACCGCCGGGTTCATCATTCATAGTGCAATACATATGAACCACCCGAAGGCGAAGTATGTGTTTCACGCTCATCCTGCATCTGCTATCGCTGCCACCGCTTTTAAAGAGATCCCTTTTCTTGTCCAAGACTCCTCCATGCTCTATGGCAAGGTGGGTTACCACGACTGGGAGGGGCTATCTGTAGACCCCGATGAGCGGCATCGCATCGCTGAAAACATGGGGAGCAATACCTGTTTGGTGATGCGCAACCATGGCTTTCTAACCGTCGGCGAGACTGCCGGGGAGTGCTTTATGAATATGTACTACTTAGTTCGTCTGTGCGAAGTAGCACTGTCGGCTAAAGCCTCAACGCTAGAGATCGATCCGGGTCCAGAGAGCCTTTGGGCGCTTGCATCAAAACAGTATGAGGCGTTCTCCCCCGGGCTGTATGAGTGGCCTGCTCTGCTGCGTAAATGTGATCGTCTTGATCCGTCCTACAAATTTTAAAACACTGAGGGTGCTCAAATGTCAGAAGTAGTTAGCCTCGACTCATTTCGTAAAGAGGTATCACCTAGCGCCTTCAGTGCGGCTGAAATCCGCATAGAAGATTTTATTGATCTCGATACCTTTCCAATCCACGACCTGAGTAGTCCGAAACGTCGGGCGCTAGTTGAGCAGTGCCGGGCAGATCTTGAGGCGGTTGGGTGCAGCCATATTCCGAGATTTATTAAGGAGTCGGCAATTCAAGAAATGCTGGCCGAAGCAAAACGTTTGATGAGCGATGCGCGCCCCGCAGATGATTTTGTAAATCCTTATTTGACAGCAGATGACCCAACGCTTCCTGAGGATCATCCGAAGCGCTTCTTTGAGAATAGAACCAGTGCGTTCATTAACTCTGATCTGCTGGAGCCACAATCACTACTGCGCAAAATTTACGACTCTGATGTCGTGGTACATTTTGTCGCCGATTGCCTTAACCAAGGGCCGGTCTACCGTTGGGCTGACCCGCTTGGCCGATGCCCCTACAGCATCATGCGTACCGGGGACTATTTCCCCTGGCACTACGATGGCAACGAGTTCACCGTCAGTATTCTTATTCAGGCTTCTGAGGAGGGTGGAGATTTTGAGTACGTTCCCAATCTGCGCACGCCCAACGCTGAAAACTTCAGTGATGTACAGAAGGTGTTGCAAGGCGATCGTGAGCGTGTGCGAGTACTGAAATTAAGAGAGGGTGACCTGCAGCTCTTTAAAGGCCGCTAC
>JABXHP010000118.1 GCA_013373575.1 Oceanospirillaceae bacterium
ACGCAGATGGATAGACCTGGAGCGGGTGAGGATAAAGTACGCGATTGGGTAGGCAACGGTGCATCAATGCTGGTAGCGCGCGCGTTGGCCGACTCGATGCACCCTGATGCTCATCATAAAGAGGGTGAGCTCTACGAGGCAGCCTACCTAGCATTCCTCAAAGCATACGCTGAATCTAACGGTCGCTATGCACAGATCTACCCCGGTGTAGAAGCTGCGTTAGAGAAGTGGTCGCAGCAGAAGGTGCCTCTAGCAGTCGTCACCAATAAGCCGATGCTGTTTACCAAAGCGCTGCTCAAATCCCTGCGCTTGTCGCGTTACTTCCATTTTGTTGTGGGGGGCGACAGTCTGCCGCAGAAGAAGCCTGACCCAGCACCACTACTCCATGTCATTCAGCAACTCGATGCTGAGCCCGAGGCGTGTTGGATGGTGGGTGATTCCATAAACGATGTGCAGGCAGGGCGTGCCGCAGGCTGTAAGGTTGCTGCTGTAAGTTACGGTTACAACCATGGTGAAGATATCGCTGACTCAGAGCCTGACCTACTGGTCGATCGCTTGGATGCTTTAGACCTGACGCTGGTGGCAAATTTCGAGACAGATGAGGATAGCGAAGGCTAGCTTGCAGATACCCGGTCTATAGGGCATCGTACGCTTTCAAAATGCGCAGCAAATAGCAGCTGCAGCGGATAACAAGAGTTAAGGAACAACAATGGATATCAAACAAGCACTCGCCCATGCGGTTGCAGGTGAGCATCTGAGTCGTGATGAGATGCATGCGGTGATGATGCAGATAATGACCGGCCAGGCTACTGATGCACAGATTGGTGCGTTTCTCACCGCAATGCGTATTAAGGGTGAGTCGGTTGATGAGATTACGGCGGCGGCTCAGGTTATGCGTGAGCTCGCAATTCCTGTAAAACTCAATACTGCCAATGCGGTGGATATAGTGGGTACCGGCGGTGATGGCTCCAACCTATTTAACGTCTCCAGCGCGGCCTCTTTTGTTGTTGCGGCAGCGGGTGGCACGGTGGCTAAGCACGGTAACCGCTCGGTAAGCTCTAAATCCGGTGCTGCAGATCTGCTAGAGGAAGCGGGGATTTTCCTTGGGCTGAATGCCGAGCAGGTAGGGCGGTGCATTGATGAGGTGGGTGTCGGCTTTATGTTTGCGCCCCAGCACCACTCCGCAATGAAACATGCTATCGGTCCGCGGCGTGAGATGGCGATGCGTACGCTCTTCAATGTTTTGGGACCGCTGACAAATCCAGCCGGTGCCAAACACTACCTTTTAGGTGTCTTTGATGCCGAGCTCTGCTGGCCAATGGCCGAAGCGCTTTTAGAGCTTGGTGCGAAGCACGCGCTAGTGGTGCACTCTGAAGATGGTCTCGACGAGATTAGCCTCGCTACTACAACGCATGTTGCCGAGCTTAAGGATGGCATGATCGCCGAGTACAGCATCTCGGCCGAAACAGCAGGGCTGGAGGCGCAAACGCTGGAAGGCCTGCAGGTTGCTGATTCGAGCGAATCTCTGGCGCTTATCAAAGCGGCATTTAGCGGAGAGAATCCTAAAGCTGCAGATATGATTGCGCTTAATGCGGGCGCTGCACTCTACGCAGCAGATATCTGCGACACGCTGGAAGGCGCGGTAGCTAAAGCGCTGGATGTAATCGCCAGCGGTGCTGCGTTGGCGAAGATGCAGGAGCTTGCTAGCTTCTCGCAGAATTTTGCAGAGAAGGAGGCGTAAGGAGACGAATGGCTAAGATTCCAACGGTTCTAGAGCGTATCGTTACCCGCAAGTTCGAAGAGATTGCTGAACGCAGCCCAAAGGTTAGCATCGCAGATCTTAAAGCGCAGATAGAGACTCAAAAAGGTGGGGAAACCGATCCGCGTGGTTTCGTGAGTTCGCTTGAGAGCAATATCGCTGCGGGTCGTGCAGGCGTTATCGCAGAGATCAAAAAAGCGAGCCCAAGTAAGGGTGTGCTGCGTGATCCTTTCCATCCCGCGGATATTGCCGTCTCATACGAGAAGGGCGGAGCCAGCTGTCTGTCGGTTTTGACTGATGCCGACTTCTTTCAAGGCCATGAAGAGTACTTGAAGCAGGCGCGCGCTGCCTGTTCACTGCCGGTTATTCGCAAAGATTTCATTGTCGATCCGTACCAAGTATACGAAGCCCGTGCCATGGGCGCCGACTGTATTCTGCTGATTGCCGCGTGCCTAGAGGATCAGCAGATGGCTGATCTGAATGCGCTAGCGCAGGAGCTGGGTATGGATGTGCTGATAGAGGTGCATGATGGCGAAGAGCTTGAGCGCACCTTGCCTCTGGGTAATCGTCTGTTAGGCATAAATAATCGCAACCTGCACAACTTCGAAGTGACACTGCAGACCACTTTGGATCTGCTCGTGCGCATCCCGGATGACTATTTGGTTGTTACTGAGAGCGGCATTCTTGCACCAGAAGATGTAGCGCTGATGCGCGAGAATCAGGTGAACGCCTTCCTCGTTGGTGAAGCGTTTATGCGCGCTGATGATCCGGGGCAGAGGTTGGCTCAGCTGTTTGGTTAAGCATTTTTTATTAGGGGAAGGTTAAATGCACGTTGAAGTTAAGTGGGATGGCGATGAGCGTTTCAAAGCCACCACTGATTCGAAGTTTGAAGTTGTTATCGATCGCGACTTAGAGCAGGGTCCGCGTCCCATGGAGTACATTCTGGTCGGCCTAGGCGGCTGCACCAGTGTTGATGTCATGAGCATGCTCAAGAAGAGTCGCCAAGATGTCACTGACTGTGTCGCGGTGATTGAGGCGGAGCGCGCCGATGCCGTGCCCGCTGTGTTTACCAAAATCCACGTCACCTTCAAGGTGACAGGCCGTAACCTCAAAACCTCTGCGGTTGAGCGTGCTGCCAAGCTCTCTGCTGAGCAGTACTGCTCAGTGTCTAAGATGCTTGAGGGTGGCGGTGTTGAGATTACTCACAGTGTCGAGATTATCGAGGCTGCATAACGGATTAGCGTAAGGGGCGAAGTGGTACATTTTGCCCCGTAACTCCTTCTCCTTCTTTCATCTCAGGCTCTTATAGTTGTTGTTTTTTTGAACAACTTCTCTATAATTCAGCCTCCTTTTTTATATCAACCTCCTTGCTTTCGGGGTTTCCGGTTCAAAAGGTGCTGGAAATTAACTGCCTCGGAGGCTGCAAAACCGTAAGGAGCTACAATGCGTCACTACGAAGTACTGTTCCTGGTTCACCCGAACCAGAGCGAGCAGGTTCCAGCGATGATCGAGCGTTACACTAACCTTATCGAAGGTGATAACGGCAAGATCCACCGTCTGGAAGACTGGGGTCGTCGCCACCTGGCATACCCAATTAACAACGTTCACAAAGCTCACTATGTGCTGATGAACATCGAAGCCACTCAGGCTGTGATGGACGAACTGGAAAACCTGTTCCGCTACAACGATGCCGTTCTGCGTAACATGGTTCTTCGCACAAACGAAGCGATCACTGAACCTTCTCCAATCAAAGCTGCTGAAGCACGCGAAGAGCGCAAGCCACGTCGTGAAGAGCGCAGCGAGAAGCCTGCACCTAAAGCTGACGAGTCAGCTGAAGCAGCTTCTGAAGAGTAATTAAGAGTAGGAGATAGATCAGATGGCACGTTTTTTCCGTCGTCGTAAGTTCTGCCGTTTCACTGCAGAAGGCGTTAGTCAGATCGATTACAAAGACCTGGATGTACTGAAAGGCTACATCACTGAAACTGGCAAGATCGTTCCTAGCCGTATCACTGGTACTAAAGCTAAGTACCAGCGTCAGCTAGCAACTGCGATCAAGCGCGCACGTTACGTAGCGCTGCTGCCGTACACAGACGGTCACGATCTGTAATCAGGCTTTCACTGCGTTTAATGCGCAGGTTAGTGAAATAAATTTTGTACTGCAGGTATACCTGCAGCCTAAATGAGGTTTTGAGAGATGGAAGTAATCCTCCTCGAGAAGATCGGCAAACTGGGTGGTCTGGGTGACAAGGTTAGCGTTAAGGCTGGTTTCGGCCGTAACTACCTGATCCCGCAGGGCAAGGCAGTTTCTGCTACTGCTGCTAACATGGCACGTTTCGAAGAGCGTCGCGCTGAACTGGAAAAAGAAGCAGCTGACAAGCTGGCTTCTGCTACAGCTCGCGGTGAAGCTCTGGAAGGCCTGAGCATCACTATCGCTGCTAACGCTGGCGATGAAGGCAAGTTGTTCGGTTCTATCGGTAGCAAAGACATCGCTGATGCGATCACTGCTGCTGGTACTGAAGTTGAAAAGAGCGAAGTTCGTCTGCCAAACGGTGTTATCCGCACAATTGGTGAGTTCGAAATCGACGTTCAGCTGCACGCCGAAGTAACTGCAACTGTTACTCTGACTGTAGTCGCTGAGTAATTAGTTAAAGACCGATAAAAACCGCGCAGCAGCGCGGTTTTTCTGTTTTTAGAGGCGCGCGTGGCTCTAAGCAAACGCTAAATAATCGATAGATCAGTTGAACATCATCTATGTCCCTGAGCATTAGTACCGATACCCCCTTCGCACTGCTAGAAAATACTCGAGATCCAAATAAAGCTAGCTATCTTTTTCAACGACCTGTTGGTGAAGTGGTCTGTTATAGCCTCGAAGAGGTGGCGTCGAAGTTGGTCCAGCTCGATCAACTGCGTGGTAAAGGTCTCTACCTCTGTGGTTACCTCGCCTATGAGGCAGCCTATGCGCTGGCTGATAGGCAGACATTTCGGTTTAAGCACAGTAATTCACCGCTATTACATTTTTATGCTTTTGCTGAGCGCCAGGAGCTTAGTGCTCAAGCCTCGAGTGACTTAGTCGTCGGGCTGAGCCGTAATAGTGCTGCTACAGCTATCCGTGATGTGCAATTGAATATGTCACAGGCAGACTATAAGCAAGCGATTGAGAAGGTGCGTGAGCTCATTCGAGAGGGTGATAGCTATCAGATCAACTACACCCTGAAGTACCGCTTTGGTTATCAGGGGAGTGCGATTTGTCTCTATTCAACCCTACGCAGGAGCCAGTCGGTTGAGTTCGCGAGTTATCTGAATTTTCCCGAGTATTCGGTGTTGTCACTATCGCCTGAGTTGTTTATTGAAAAGCGCGGTAATTCGCTAGTTTCGCGTCCAATGAAAGGCACCGCAGCACGTGGTAAGGACGCCGTCGAGGATGCGGCGATCGTTGCCGCGATGCAATCGGATGCAAAAACGCTCTCAGAGAATGTAATGATTGTTGACCTGATGCGCAACGATCTGAGCCGTGTGGCACAACCGGGCTCGGTTGCGGTGGAGAAGCTATTTGAGGTTCAGCGTTTCGAGACGCTGCACCAGATGGTCTCCACGGTAAAGGCGAGCATTGATACCGATGTAAGTTTTGAGGCACTCATTCGTGGGCTTTTCCCGTGCGGCTCTATCACTGGTGCGCCGAAGTTACGAACGATGGAGCTTATCGAACAGCTCGAGCTTGAGCCTCGTGGTGTCTACACCGGTGCCATCGGTTATATCACGCCCGAGAATGACTTCTGTTTTAGTGTGCCTATCCGGACCTGTATCGCTCGAAGCAATGGAGAGGCAGAGATGGGAGTCGGCGGCGGAATTCTGTATGAATCTGATGCGCAGGACGAGTTTGACGAGTGTCGTTTGAAAGGTCGGTTTCTGACGCAGCTAAACAGCCGCTTTAAATTGATTGAATCGATGCGCTATGACCAGGATAGCTGTTCAATTCCACTGTTGGAGCGCCACCTCGAACGACTCTCGCAGTCGGCACGGGTGCTAGGCTTTCACCTGTCTGGCGCCCAAGTTGGGCAACGCATCCAAGATTTTATCGCTACCCTGACGCAAACCTCGAAGGTGCGTCTATTGCTCTGTGCTAACGGCGAAGTAGAGCTATCGAGTGAGCCCCTAGCTGACGAGCAGTGTTCAGACACGCCATACGTTGATCTGGCCACAGAGCGCACCAATACCGATGAGTGGATGTTTCAGTTTAAAAGCACGCAGCGCGAGCTCTATAACCGACTCTATGAGCAGCATGCAGCGGCAGGTGCTTATGATGTTCTGTTTCTGAATCAGCAGGGGCATTTGAGCGAAGCAAGTCGGCATAATCTCTTTATCGAACTTCAGGGTGAGCTGATTACGCCGCCATTGGGGGATGCAGTTTTGCCCGGTGTTTATCGTCAGAAATTGATTGATGAGGCTCAGTTATCAGTGGTTATACGCTCGCTCAAACCGATCGACCTGCTTAAGGCAGAGCGCATTATTCTGACCAATGCGGTTCGAGGATCTGTGGACGTAAAACTCAGTCAGCAGGCGCGGGATGGTCTGATTAAACTTATCGATACTCAAGCGGAGACGATTGATGCTCTGGCTCATTGATAACTACGACTCCTTCACCTTCAATGTACTGACTTACCTGCGTCAGTTAGGTGCCGAACCTCGGTTGGTAAAGAACGATCAGGTAGACGTTGATGGCGTAATTGAGCGGGGTTGTACCTCGCTGCTTCTCTCACCGGGACCCGGTAAGCCAGAAGATGCTGGTTTTACCCCGGAGTTAGTTCGTCGCTACTCGGGCGACTTACCGATCCTCGGCATCTGTTTGGGGCATGAGGTGATCGCTCAAGTTTTCGGTGCACGTGTCGGCCATGCGCGCAAGGTGATGCATGGTAAGGTTTCGACCGTCTATCACGATGGTAAAGGTGTTTTTCTTGGGGTGCCTAATCCGGTGCGAGTCTGTCGTTACCACTCCTTGATTGTCGACCCTGAAACCCTACCAGACACTTTAGAGGTGAGCGCTTGGACGCAGACTGAGGAGGGTGAGGTAGACGAAGTTATGGGTTTGCGCCACACCGAGCATCCTACCGAGGGTATTCAGTTCCATCCTGAGGCCATTCTGACAGACTATGGCCACCTGATGCTGGCAAATTTTCTGCGCCAAGCCCAAGCGGCTCTTGCAGGTGATAGCTCGCTAATTACTAAGTAAACAGCATATCCTTGTTTATGTGTGTAGAGTGCTTCTCTCCAGCGCAATTTGAGCATTTACCTGCGTGAATGAGTGACAGATGCAAGCCGGTGCAACTAAGATCACTTAATACCTTTGTGCGCAGAAGCCTCTGCGTAAGCCACCAATCGAGGCGCCTATGTCTGAATCTCCTGCGGCTGATCAATCGCCTGCGAAATCTGTTCCACTGGTGATTGGCTCTATCGGCTTACTATTATTGCTAGCCGCTCTTGATCAAACGATCGTCTCGACAGCGCTTCCAACAATCGTTGCCGACTTAAAAGGGATAGAGCATCTCTCTTGGGTAGTCACCGCTTACATCCTGGCTTCAACAGTATCGGCGCCGCTGTATGGGAAGTTGGGTGACTTATACGGCCGCCGCCTAATGGTAGTTGTCTCAGTAGGACTGTTCCTATTCGGCTCGATTATCTGTGGTTTTGCCCAGAGTATGAATGCTCTTATTGTCGCACGTGTAGTTCAGGGTCTTGGAGGCGGAGGTCTATTTGTTTTGGCGCTCTCGGTGGTGGGAGATGTTCTGCCGCCTAAAGAGCGCGGCAAAATGCAGGGTGTATTCGCGGCGATCTTTTCGCTGGCCAGTGTAGCGGGACCGCTAGCCGGTGGCTGGTTCGTCGAAGTAGCAACCTGGCATTGGATCTTCTTTATCAATATCCCCTTTGGTCTGCTGGCGATTGCCGGGTTTATTGCAGGGTTCCACCCGACTGGAAAACGAGTTAAGCACCAGATCGATTGGTCCGGCGCTCTGTTTCTCAGCTTGGGGCTTGCAGCTTTGACGCTAGTTTGCAGTTTGGGTGGGCGAGCGCTCCCCTGGGCCTCATTTGAAGCACAGCTATTGATTTTGCTATCGGTGTTTGCGTTGGTGGCGTTTGTCTTTGTGGAGCGCCGTGCGCTAGAGCCGATCTTGCCGCTGAGCCTCTTTAAGATGAATATCTTCACGCTCACAAGTGTTATCGGTTTTTTTGCCGGTGTGGCGATGTTTAGCTCAATCACCTTTCTGCCTATCTATCTGCAAATTGCTGTTGGCATTTCGCCTACAGATTCGGGCCTCGCAATGATTCCTATGACGGCTGGCATAGTTACAACATCAACGCTCGCAGGTCGCTACATGGGTAGAACCGGGCGCTACTACTACCTAACACTGCTGGGTATGGGATTCTTGGTGCTGAGTATGGGGCTGCTCGCACAGCTTCAAGCTGATACAAGCTTGGTAGTTTTTTCGCTCTATCTTTTTATGGTTGGTCTAGGAATGGGGTTTATCTTTCCTGTTGTTACCTCGTCCGTGCAGAATGTGGTTCCGCGCCACCAGTTAGGTACCGCTACGGCTGCAGGTGTAATGTTCCGTCAGGTGGGCGGCTCGCTCGGCGTTGCTGTGCTAGGCGCTATTTTCACAGCACGAATGATGGGGCCGCTAGAGGCGTCATCAATTGAAGGGGTTCTCAGTGAGAGTGGAGAGTTCGCTTTGAGTCCTACCATGATTTCCAGCCTGACCCCCGAGGCAAAAACGCTTCTTGGTGGTGTGATTGTTGATGCAATGCAACCGATCTATTGGATAGCGGCGCTTCTGTGTGCGATCGGTTTCGTTGCAGCACTCTTTTTAGAGGAGGTGCGGCTTGAGAACCGCATGGTTAAGTCTGAAGCACCTAGTGTAAGCGCTAAGTGAAAGCAACCTAAGCGCCTAGTCAATTAGCCCCTTGATGGATATCGGTAAGCCCTATACAGATTCAGATTTTGCGGGCTCTAGCCCCTAAATCGCGCAGTAAACTGCGCTCCTACTGGTCGGTCGCTGTGGTATAGTTGGCGACCAAACAAAGTCTGGTTGTTAGAGTTAGTTACGCGTGGAAAGAGCTGATTACGATCGTGAAGTAGAGCGAGCCAAGGTACC
>JABXHP010000103.1 GCA_013373575.1 Oceanospirillaceae bacterium
AGCTTGTAACGCTCGCGCTCACGACCGTGCTCATCGGTCACACCCAGCTCACCTGAACGCGACGTAGCAACTAGGTTGCCATCTGCACGCTCAACGAACTTGAGGTTATGTAGACGAATCTCGCCGCCATTCTTAACCTGAATATTATCTACAGCTGCTGCTCGTGATGCCGCACCACCGATGTGGAATGTACGCATAGTAAGCTGTGTACCTGGCTCACCGATTGACTGCGCTGCAACAACGCCGACAGCTTCACCGATGTTAACCTTGTGACCACGACCTAGGTCACGACCGTAACAGCTCGAACAGATACCATGGCGTGAAGTACAGCTAATCGCAGAGCGAACAACGATCTCATCGATAGAGCTGTAGGTGTCGTCACTTTCCAGACGCGCTACCCAGGCTTCATCCATCAGCGTACCCGCCTCGATCAGGACATCGTTACCTTTCGGATTGAGTACATCGCGTGCAACAACACGGCCAAGTACACGGTCACCCAGACCAACCACAATGTCACCGCCTTCGATAAGCGGCTGCATGACAAGACCTTCGTCAGTACCACAGTCGTGCTCAGTGATAACAACATCCTGTGCAACGTCTACCAGACGACGAGTCAGGTAACCTGAGTTCGCAGTCTTGAGTGCAGTATCGGCAAGACCCTTACGAGCACCGTGAGTCGAGATGAAGTACTGGAGTACGTTAAGACCCTCACGGAAGTTCGCAGTGATTGGTGTCTCGATGATCGAACCGTCTGGCTTAGCCATCAGACCACGCATACCCGCGAGCTGACGAATCTGAGCCGCGCTACCACGCGCACCGGAGTCAGCCATCATGTAAACCGAGTTGAACGAATCCTGCTCGACCTGTTCGCCATCTTTATTGGTGACGATATCGGTCTTAAGGTTGTCCATCATCTTCTTAGCCAGCAGCTCATTCGCGCGTGACCAGATATCGACAACCTTGTTGTATTTCTCGCCCTGAGTTACGAGACCTTCAGCGAACTGACGCTCGATCTCTTTAACTTCAGTATCCGCCTCTGCAACAATTTCGGTCTTCTCATCGGGGATAACGAAGTCGTTAACACCGATAGAGGCACCTGACATAGTCGCCTGACGGAAGCCCATGTACATCAACTGGTCAGCGAAGATTACAGTGTCCTTCAGTCCACAGCGACGGTAGGCTTCGTTGAGAAGACGCGAGATCGCCTTCTTCTTCATCGGCTGGTTAACCAGCTCGAATGGGAGACCCTTAGGCACAATGTCAAATAACATGGCACGGCCCACAGTTGTCTCTACCAGACCGTAACGATCTTCCTCGTTACCTTCGATATCACGGATAGTCTCAGCGATACGGACCTTAATGATAGCCTGCAGATCAACCTGCTTCGCACCGTACGCACGCTGTACCTCTTTGATATCAGCGAACGCCATGCCTTCGCCCTGCGCATTGATGCGTGAACGCGTCATGTAGTAGAGACCGAGTACCACGTCCTGCGAAGGCACGATGATAGGCTCACCGTTTGCAGGTGACAGGATGTTGTTGGTAGACATCATCAGCGCGCGCGCTTCCAGCTGCGCTTCAAGTGTCAGCGGCACGTGCACGGCCATCTGGTCACCGTCGAAGTCAGCGTTGTACGCCGCACACACCAGTGGGTGCAGCTGAATCGCCTTACCTTCGATCAGCACCGGCTCAAATGCCTGGATGCCGAGGCGGTGAAGCGTTGGTGCACGGTTCAGAAGTACTGGATGCTCACGGATAACCTCATCGAGAATATCCCACACCAGCGGCTCTTCACGCTCAACCATCTTCTTAGCCGCTTTAATAGTCGTAGCGTAGCCACGCAGCTCTAGCTTGCTGAAGATAAATGGCTTAAACAGCTCAAGTGCCATCTTCTTAGGCAGACCACACTGGTGCAGACGCAGGTATGGACCTACCACGATTACTGAACGGCCAGAGTAGTCAACACGCTTACCGAGCAGGTTCTGACGGAATCGACCCTGCTTACCTTTGATCATGTCCGCAAGTGACTTCAGAGGACGCTTGTTAGAACCTGTGATCGCACGGCCGCGTCGACCGTTATCGAGCAGGGCGTCTACAGACTCCTGCAGCATACGCTTCTCGTTGCGAACAATGATATCCGGTGCGTTGAGGTCAAGCAGACGCTTCAGACGGTTGTTACGGTTGATTACACGACGGTAGAGATCGTTAAGATCTGAAGTCGCGAAACGACCACCATCCAGCGGTACCAGAGGGCGTAGATCAGGCGGAAGTACTGGAAGTACCTGCATGATCATCCACTCTGGGTTATTGCCAGACTTGTAGAAAGCCTCAAGCAGTTTAAGACGCTTAGAGAACTTCTTCAGCTTAGTCTCAGAGTTGGTTGTCGGGATCTCTTCACGGATCACCTGGATCTCATGCTCAAGATCGATAGACGCCAACAACTGGCCGATCGCTTCAGCACCCATACGGGCATCGAAGTCATCACCAAACTCTTCTAGCGCTTCGAAGTACTGCTCATCATTAAGCAACTGACCACGCTGGAGCGTAGTCATGCCCTCGTCGATAACGACGAATGATTCGAAGTAGAGGACACGCTCAATATCACGCAGCGTCATATCCAGCATCAAACCGATGCGCGATGGCAGCGACTTAAGGAACCAGATGTGTGCAACTGGAGACGCAAGCTCAATGTGACCCATGCGCTCACGACGCACTTTAGTCATGGTCACTTCAACGCCACACTTCTCACAGATAACACCACGGTGTTTCATGCGCTTGTATTTACCACACAAGCACTCGTAGTCCTTCACAGGGCCGAAGATCTTGGCACAGAACAGGCCATCACGCTCCGGTTTGAAGGTACGGTAGTTGATAGTCTCAGGCTTTTTAACCTCACCGTATGACCAACTGCGGATCATTTCCGGTGATGCCAGCGAGATGCGAATAGAATCGAACTCGTCGCTCTGACTCTGAGCCTTCAACAGATTTAACAAATCTTTCATGGTCTAGTACTCCCGACTCTTATTCGCTCTCAAGCTCAATATCGATACCGAGTGAACGGATCTCTTTGATCAGCACGTTGAAGGATTCAGGCATACCTGGCTCCATGCTGTGGTCGCCATCGACAATGTTCTTGTACATCTTCGTACGACCGTTAACGTCATCGGACTTGACGGTAAGCATCTCTTGCAGCGTGTAAGCCGCACCGTAGGCTTCAAGCGCCCACACTTCCATCTCACCGAAACGCTGACCACCGAACTGTGCCTTACCACCCAGCGGCTGCTGAGTAACGAGACTGTACGAACCAGTAGAACGTGCGTGCATCTTGTCATCAACCAAGTGGTTGAGTTTGAGCATGTACATGTAGCCAACAGTCACAGGACGCGAGAACTGATCGCCGGTACGGCCGTCGAACAGAGTAACCTGACCGCTGTCGTCCATGTCAGCTAGACGTAGCAGGGCTTTGATTTCAGACTCTTTCGCGCCGTCGAATACTGGAGTCGCTAGTGGCACACCATCTTTCAGGTTTGCCGCCATCGCTAGAATCTCATCATCAGACAGAGAGTCGAGATCTTCAGAGCGCTTGCATTCGAGGTCGCTGTGATGAGCGTTGTAGACCTTATCGAGGTACTCACGTAGCTCTTTCACGGTCTCCGCTTTAGCGCGCTCTGCTTCAAGCATTGAGTTGATCTTACGACCCAGACCCTTCGCAGCAGCACCCATGTGCGTCTCGAGAATCTGACCAACGTTCATACGCGAAGGTACACCCAGAGGGTTAAGTACTACATCAACAGGTTCACCGTTGGCATCGTAAGGCATATCTTCAACCGGCATGATAACCGAGATAACACCCTTGTTACCGTGACGACCGGCCATCTTGTCACCTGGCTGCACACGACGCTTAGTTGCAACGTATACCTTAACGATCTTCAGCACGCCTGGTGCAAGATCATCGCCAGTTTGAAGCTTGCCTTTCTTATCTTCGAAACGGTTATCGAGCTGTTCACGACGCTCTGCCAGCTGCTTCTGAGCCGCTTCCAGCATCTCCTGTACCGCTGTATCAGCAACACGGATCTTGAACCAATCAGCGTGGCTAAGCTCTGCAAGGAACTCAGAAGTGATCTCCTGACCCTTCTTCAGGCCTGCACCGCCGTCAGCCTTCTGGCCAACAAGGGCACGCTCAAGGCGCTCGAACGTTGCCACTTCAACAATGCGGAACTCATCATTAAGGTCTTTACGGATACGCGAGAGCTCATCCTTCTCGATAGAGAGGGCACGCTCATCTTTAGCAACACCGTCACGTGTGAATACCTGGACATCGATAACTTTACCGATAGTACCGGTCTTAACGCGCAGTGAAGTATCTTTCACGTCAGACGCTTTCTCACCGAAGATCGCACGCAGCAGCTTCTCTTCTGGAGTAAGCTGAGTCTCGCCCTTAGGTGTAACCTTACCGACCAGAATATCGCCAGGACCGACTTCAGCGCCGATATGCACGATACCTGACTCATCCAGCTTAGCTAGAGCAGCTTCACCGACATTCGGGATATCTGCAGTAATCTCCTCAGAACCCAACTTAGTGTCACGCGACACACAGGTCAGCTCCTGAATGTGGATTGTAGTGAAACGATCTTCCTGAACGACACGCTCAGAGATGAGGATCGAGTCCTCAAAGTTGTAACCGTTCCAAGGCATGAAGGCGATACGCATGTTCTGACCCAGAGCCAGCTCACCGAGGTCGGTTGACGGGCCATCAGCCAGGATATCGCCTCGCGCCACTGCATCACCTGGACGCACGATGGCACGCTGGTTAATACAGGTGTTCTGGTTAGAACGCACGTACTTAGTCAGGTTGTAGATATCTACACCTGCGTCGCCTGCTGTGATCTCTTCGTCATTCACACGAACAACCACACGGCTAGCGTCAACAGATTCGATAAGACCGCCACGCTTCGCAACAACACAGACGCCTGAGTCAGTCGCTACGTTACGCTCAATACCTGTACCTACCAGCGGCTTATCCGCCTTGAGTGTAGGAACGGCCTGGCGCTGCATGTTCGAGCCCATCAGTGCGCGGTTCGCGTCATCGTGCTCCAGGAATGGAATCAGCGATGCTGCTACCGATACTACCTGACGAGGAGATACGTCCATGTACTGAACGCGCTCTTTCGGCATTACCGTTGTTTCGTTCATGTGACGGACAGTTACCAGC
>JABXHP010000181.1 GCA_013373575.1 Oceanospirillaceae bacterium
GCTGCAGGTTGGCGAATCGAGCCGCCGGTGTCTGAGCCGGTTGAGGCGGGTGTCAGGCGAGCTGCTACCGCAGCAGCCGAGCCGCCGGAAGAGCCACCTGGTACACGATCGGTGTCCCAAGGGTTGCGACAAGCACCGTAGAAGCTCGACTCATTGGATGAGCCCATTGCGAACTCATCCATATTGGTCTTACCCAGCATTACCGCGCCCGCCGCTTTGAATTTAGCGACAACTGTAGCGTCATAGGGGGACTCGAAATTATCGAGCATTTTGGAACCACAGCTGGTACGCACACCCTCGGTACAGAAGAGGTCTTTATGGGCGATCGGCAAACCTGTGTAGTGACCCGCTGCGCCTGATGCGCGCGCTTGATCCGCAGCCTTAGCTTGCGCCAGTGCGATCTCGCCGGTGGTTGTAATGAATGAGTTGTACTTGCTATCAAGCGCTGCGATGCGATCGAGATAGCCCTGGGTCAACTCAACACTACTGATTGCGCCGGACGCAAGATCAGCAGCCAGTTCGGTCAAACTTTTTAAATGCATAACTTTACTATCCGCCCGCTTACTCGATCACTTTAGGAACTAGAAAGAGTCCCGCTTCGGTCGCAGGTGCTACTTTCTGCAGCTGCTCGCGTTGATTTATTTCGCTCACCTCATCGGCACGTAGACGCTGTTCGCCGTCGAGTGGGTGTGCCAAGGGCTCTACGCCAGTTGTGTCGATAGCCTGCATCTCATCAACGAGTTGCAAAATGCTGCTGAGGTTTTCGGTGTATGCGGGGATATCCTGCTCATCAATGGCCAGGCGGGCCAAATAGGCAATACGTTCCACGTCAGATCGGTCGAGTGACATCGTTCCTGTCTCGTCTTCAACGGGTTAAATGGCAAAAATGCAGAACTACTTTCAACTCAGTAGTTTGCGCGCCCATTTACGCGGTTGGTTTGGGTTCCGGTTTGGTTTTCTGGGGCAGTAAGGTATCACATTTGAGCCTTGCCCAAAATCCCTCTGATTGCTAGTATGTCGCGATTCTTAAAACACCGCCAAAACGGCTAGGTTCAGGACCAGTTTACCGATGTTTAAAAAAATTCGCGGGCTATTTTCTAGCGATCTCTCGATCGACCTAGGCACCGCAAATACCCTTATATTTGTTCGTCACCAAGATATCGTTCTAGATGAGCCGTCAGTTGTAGCTATTCGTGTCAACGGTAACCAGAAATCTGTGGCTGCAGTAGGTGCAGATGCAAAGCGCATGCTGGGTCGTACGCCAGGCAACATTACCGCTATTCGCCCTTTAAAAGACGGTGTGATTGCAGATTTCCACGTAACAGAGAAGATGCTGCAGTACTTCATTAGCAAGGTGCACAACAACTCTTTCCTGCGCCCTAGTCCACGTGTATTGATCTGTGTGCCCTGTAAATCAACTCAAGTTGAGCGCCGCGCGATTAAAGAGTCTGCCATTGGTGCAGGCGCGCGTGAGGTCTATCTGATTGAAGAGCCAATGGCTGCAGCGATTGGCGCGGGTCTTCCCGTTGAAGAGGCGAGTGGTTCAATGGTTGTCGATATCGGTGGTGGCACCACTGAGATCGCGGTTATCTCCCTCAACGGTATTGTCTACTCGGAGTCTGTACGTGTAGGTGGTGACCGCTTCGATGAGGCGATTGTCACTTACGTTCGTCGTAACTACGGTAGCCTTATTGGTGAAGCGACCGCTGAACGCATCAAGCAAGAGATCGGTACAGCCTACCCGGCAACTGAAGTGCTTGAGATCGACGTACGTGGTCGTAACTTGGCCGAGGGTATACCACGTCTATTTACGCTTAACTCTAACGAGGTGCTCGAAGCATTGCAGGAACCGCTGGCGGCAATCGTACAGGCGGTTAAAAGTGCACTGGAACAGTGTCCCCCCGAGTTGGCTGCAGATATCGCTGAGCAGGGCATTGTCCTGACGGGTGGTGGCGCGTTGCTGCGCAATCTGGATCGCCTTCTAACGGAAGAGACGGGTTTGCCGGTTATTGTCGCCGAAGACCCTCTCACCTGTGTAGCTCGTGGTGGTGGTAGAGCGTTGGAGATGCTGGACCGCTCTGGTCTTGAACTGCTCTCGTACGACTGATGCTGAGGTGAAGCTGAGCCCTAAGTGTTCGGCTTCACCACTTCTGCCATGATATTCCGCAACGGTCCCTCCCGCCTTCTGTTTATGCTGCTGATATTGGCGGCGCTCATACTTATCGCCTTAGATCTCAACTCGCAGAAGTTTCGCGAGGGGCGGAACTATGTGAATCTGATTATCACACCCCTACAGTGGCTCGTGGATATGCCTGCGCGTCTGGCAGACAACGTCTCGGACGTTGTTGTGAGCCGTTCGAGTCTGGTGGCTGAGAACAACCGACTGCGCACAGAGGCATTAGTGTTAGAGCAGCGAGTGCTGCAAAATGCTGCGCTTACGGCGGAGAACCGCCGACTACGCGCGCTTCTCAACGCGCGCTCTCGTGTTGAGAGTGAAGTGCGGCTAGCCGAGTTGGTGGGTGTAAACCCCAACCCTTTCCGTCATGAGATTCTTACCAATCTCGGTAGCGAAGATGGAATTACTACAGGGCAGCCTGCTCTAGACGCGGGCGGTGTAATGGGACAGGTAATCTCAGTTGCGCCGCTTATCAGCCGGGTGATGCTCATCACCGACTCGCGCGCCGCGGTTCCAGTAGAGACTGTACGTACTGGATTCCGATCGGTACTGCTGGGCAACGGTAATCCGGAGTCATTGGAGCTCGATTTCGTTCCTGCAACGACTGATATTCGCGTTGGCGATCTACTGGTAACTTCAGGCTTAGGTGGTCGTTTTCCTGAGGGCTACCCCATTGCAGAGGTCTCTGAAGTGACACGCGATCCAGGGCGTCCTTTCTTGGTAATACGAGCAGTGCCAACAGCGCGTCTAGACAAATCGCGTCATCTGCTGCTGCTGGATCGTCCGCCGGTGCTAGGGGCAATGGAGTCCGATTCTTTGGAGGGGAACGATGGCTGAGGCGCGTGGCGGTAGTCTCATAATCTTCGGCACCTTCATTATCAGTCTATTTCTGAGCCAGCTTCCACTACCCGACATACTGCGCTGGGCACGTCCAGAGTGGGTGCTTCTATTTCTAGTTTTTTGGGTGATGCGAGCGCCGCAACGGGTTGGCCTTTTCTATGCCTTTGTTCTCGGTATGCTGCTAGACCTAGCCCACGGTGGAGTGCTGGGCCTGAACGCTCTCTCGTTAACGCTAATCGCCTTCCTGGCGCAATTACTTTACCGGCGCATGAGAATGTTTCCTCTACCGCAGCAGGGAGTTGTGATCGTCCTGTTGGTGGGGCTCAACCAGTTACTTCACTACTGGATGCAGGGCTTAACGGGTACTCACGGTGATACTCTTCTCTTTCTTTTGCCGGCGCTTTTTAGCGGCCTTTTTTGGCCGTTAGTTTTTGTAATGTTGCAGCGCCTTGCGCGCACTTTTGACTTGAGTTGAGGTAAGGATGAGACTGGTACTAGCAAGCGCCTCGCCTCGCCGCCGAGAGCTACTCCAGCAGATTGGTGTCTCGGCCCGCGTAGTGCCGGCTGATATTGATGAGCAGGTCTATCCGGGTGAGCTCGCCGCTGACTATGTTTCGCGCTTGGCCTTGCAAAAGGCAGAGGCGGTAGCCGGTCAGCTGCACTCAGACGAACTCGCTTTAGGGTCAGACACTAGTGTTGTACTTAATGGTGAGATTCTCGGTAAGCCCGCCAGTTTTGAAGAGGCGCAAACCATGCTGCGCGCACTGTCAGGGGCAAAACACCAGGTTATGACAGCTGTTGCGCTGGTTGGCCGGGCTCCTACTGAGCCGCGCTCCGAGGTACGCACTGTCACAACTGATGTCTGGTTTAGACCCATTAGTGATGCCCAAATAGAGGCTTACTGGGCGTCTGGTGAGCCGCAAGATAAGGCTGGCTCTTATGGGATTCAGGGTTTCGGTGCGATCTTTGTCGATCATATAGAAGGTAGCTACAGTGCAGTTGTAGGTTTGCCTTTAACTGAAACCGCGGAGTTATTAGAAGCTGCGGGTGTACCGATTTGGCAGCCGCTGATTAGAGATTAAGGAGTCCGAAGTGGGCGAAGAGATACTGATCAACTTTACCCCGATGGAGACCCGTGTTGCCGTGATTGAGAACGGTATGCCGCAGGAGATCTATGTCGAGCGCACCAAGCGTCGCGGTATCCTCGGTAACATCTACAACGGTCGTGTTGTTCGAGTGCTGCCAGGTATGCAGGCAGCCTTTGTTGATATCGGTTTGGAACGTGCTGCATTTATCCATGCCGATGAGGTGGCTGTACCCGAAATTGCCCCGGAGGAGCGTGCCAATGTCTCTATTTCGCAGTTACTGCGTGAGGGGCAGTCGTTGTTGGTGCAGGTTACCAAGGACCCAATCGGCAGCAAGGGCGCACGCCTGACCACAAACCTCTCTCTTCCATCGCGCTATCTAGTGCTAATGCCGGGCGCAGAGCACATCGGCATCTCGCAGCGCATTGAGGATCAGGAGGAGCGCGAGCGCCTGAAGAGTTTGATGCAGTCGTTGCTTGAAGCGCAAGAGCAGAGAATTACCGGCTATGGCTACATTTTAAGAACCGTAGCGGAGGGCGCTTCAGAAGTTGAGCTCAAAGCAGATATCGCCTTTCTCCATCGTCTCTGGAATAAGGTTCAAGCACGCATTAAAGAGTCTAAAGCTCCTGCTAATGTCTACGAGGATTTGCCACTCAATATGCGTGCACTGCGTGACATGACACACTCCGGCATCGAGCGCATACGGATTGACTCGCGCGAGACCTTTCAGAAAGCCCTTAGCTTTGCCAACTCACTGGTCCCTGAGATCGAGTCGAAGCTCGAGTACTACCCGGGTGAGCGCCCAATCTTTGATATGTTCAATGTCGAAGAGGAGATGCAACGCGCGCTAGGCCGGAAGATAGAGCTGAAGTCAGGAGGCTACCTGATTTTCGATCAGACTGAGGCGATGACTACAGTTGATATCAATACCGGTGCGTTTGTTGGACATCGTAACCTCGAAGAGACTATTTTTAAGACTAACCTCGAGGCTGCAACTGCGATAGGACGGCAACTGCGTCTGCGTAATCTTGGTGGGATTATCATTATCGATTTTATCGATATGGAGGACCCCGAGCACCAACGTCAGGTATTGCGCACCCTGGAGCGCGTGCTGGAGAGAGATCATGCCAAGTGTAAGCTTACCGGTGTGTCTGACCTTGGCTTGGTGGAGATGACACGTAAGCGCACGCGTGAAAGCCTTGAACATGTTCTTTGTGAAACCTGCAGTCAATGTCAGGGCCGCGGAATGATTCGAACGCCCGAGACTGTCGCTTATGAGGTTTTTCGCGAGATATTACGCCAGCACCGTGCTTACGAAAGCGACTCTTATCTGGTCATTGCAGCACCCAAGGTAGTTGAATATTTGCTGGAGGACGCCTCAGATCATGTGGCAGAGTTGGAGAGCTTTATTGGTAAAACAGTTCGCTTCCAGGGTGATACTCTTTACAACCCCGAGCAGTTTGATGTGGTACTGCGCTAAGCCTTCAGAGGTTCGGGTTTGATTCGCCACACTCTGTGGGCGGGTTGGTGGACGCTGGTACTCGGTATGGTACTAGCGCTGCTCCTTACTGCTGTTCGTTTCGGCTTCCCTCTAGTTGGTCAATACAGAGACTCAATCGCTCAACTGCTAAGCGAGAGAGTAGGTGTACCAATAAGTATTGAGCAGCTCTCTACGGAATGGAATGGTCCATTTCCAAGTGTTGATATTCAAGGTCTGGAGGCGCTGTCGCTATCTGATTTTGGTCCCGACGCTCGTTTCAGGTTCGACTCGCTACATCTCGAGCTCAACTGGTGGGAGTCGCTACTCCTTCGAGCGCCAATATTTCGCAAGGTTGAAGCCAAAGGGCTCTATATTCGCTGGTATCAGCGAGAGGCGAGTTGGCTGCACCTGCCGGGTGAGGGGAGCAGCGCTGGCGCTGTCGATATGGATGCCCTGGCAACCGTCCTCAATGTGGTGATGGCTCAACCTGAGTTTAGCATTTCAAATTCAGAGCTAGAGTTGGTTCCCGAGTATGGGCCCAATCTGACAATAGCTCTTGGCGAGCTTCTGTTCGAGAACAGTGCCAAAGAGCATCAACTCAGCGGTGACCTGCGTATTCCGCTTTTGGGTGAGGATACCGCAATCCATTTTGCCGCACGACTTGAGGGGGATTTGAGCCACCCGTCAACGCTTGAAGTGCCATTTTTCTTTGAAGTAGACCGCTTAGGTACGGAGCTGCTGCAGCTCACTCCCTCGCCTGTTCCTGTCACCGATCTGAGTGCTTCAGCACAAATTTGGGGTAACCTAAACCAGTTTGGCCTCGAGTACCTGCGCGGTGAGTTGGGGGTCGACCGTGCATGGATAGATCTCCCCGATTCAGCGCTGCAGCTGGGTGATAGTCATACGGAATTTAGTCTGCGACCCAACTCTGAGGGATACCAAATCCAGCTACGGAACACCCGTATCGGCGATGCTCTTGGGCAGCTTGAACTGGCTCCAAGTCAGTTGGAATTGCACCGCGTTGCAGGTCAGCTAGGGCTATCTCGTGTTCTCCTGCGGGAGATTGATTTGGCGCTGCTAGACGAGTTGCTTGCTCGTTACCCACTGCCTGAAAAGATAGCAGAGATCCTTATTGCGCTAGCACCAACGGGCCAGATGCAGGATCTGCGCATAGACCTTAACGATCAACGTCGCGGCCCCCTCTTTCGCGCAAGACTACATAATGTCAGCCTAGACTCTTGGCGGGGTAACCCTGAGGTTAGAGGGCTGAATGCAGATCTGGAGCTGGATGCGAAATCGGGCAGGCTTGCAATAGACTCAAATAATGTTGAGCTAGGATTTCCCACGGCTTATACCGATCGGCTGGAGTTAAATGCTGCCCGCGGTGAACTTTATTGGCAGATAGGTGATGTATCAACGACGCTCTCATCTGGAGTGCTGGAGCTGGAGCATCCGTTCTTCTCCGCTACGGGACGTTTTGGTATTGAGCTACCGCGAGACCCTCAGGAGCAAGCTTTTCTTGATCTTATGATCGGTCTTAAACAGGCCAAACTAGGCGCCAGCTCGACACTGATACCCAATAAAATAGTCTCACCTGCGCTTACTGCCTGGTTAGAGCAGGCCCTGCAGGCCGGCACAGTTGAGCAAGCTGGTTTGGTTGTGCGTACCGCTACACGCAAGCTTGATGATCGCCCAAAACCTAAGGTAGAACTCTTTGTCGCAGCCCAAGGGGTAGAACTAGATTACCAGTCGCCCTGGCCGCCAATCGCTGAAGCCGACACCTTTATCCATCTGCGTGACGGTGCGGTTAGGGTGGATGTTGAGAAGGGTGAAGTGCTTGACAGTGAGCTAGGTCGCTCAGTTGTGGTGAAGCAGGCAGATGACAACAGGCTGAGGGTCGGAGCACAGGTTTCTGGTGATCTGCAGCAAATTGATCAGCTATTTCACACTGCGCCTCTGGATCAGGTGGTCGGTAAGACGCTTGGGGATTGGCAGTTGGCAGGGGAGCACAGTTCACTGCTGGAGCTGGATATCGCTCTAGATAGATCGCGTCAGCCTTCTGTCAGAGTGAAGGCTGATCTACGCAGTGGAATATTCGCCTCTGAGGTTCAACGCCTTGCACTCACTGATATTGACGGCACACTGGCTTTTGATAGTGCCAGTGGTTTGCAGGCAAAGGGGCTAAAGGCTAGCTTTCTGGGGCGCGCTGCAAGTGTTGATTTGAGCTCCAAAGCGGGCCAGGGCACAGAGGTCAAATTCTCCGGAAAATGGCCAGCAGAGCGGCTACTGGATTGGGCTCGTATTCCACTTAATAGCTTTGTGGCGGGCGATCTCCCCATTCATGGACGTCTTAATCTCTGTGCCGCGGGTGCATGTGTCTCATCGTTACAGCTGGAGTCTAATTTGGCGGGTACAGTGGTGAGTGGACCTGAGTTTCTAACGGTCGCGGCTGCTGAAACGGGCCGCTTGAGCGTCGATCTTCAGCTGAGCGATCCATTGAGTTTGGTGGTTAACTTCAATGATCAACTGCGCACTGCGATGCGCCTTGGTGATAATCCCGCAGGGCACTTCACGCTGGGTGGTGAAGCGCCAAGATTGCCGCAA